>JACMPS010000385.1 GCA_014377395.1 Chthonomonadaceae bacterium | reverse complement strand
TCAAGCATGGAAGCGCTCGTGTCGGACGCCTTTGCTGAAGCCTCTCTGCCGGGGAGCGACAACATTGTCACGTTCAGACCTTCCGAGTATGACTTTGAGCGGCGCGATGCCTTCGACTTCTTCAACGGGAAACAATGGTTATCTCTGGTGGAAGAACATCCTGTCATGCCCATTTATGATGCAGGCATTCAATGGCTCACTCTCAATGCTAAAATATACTTTTTTCCAGCCTATATCATCAGCGCAATTCGTCAGACAAGATCAGAAACACTGGAAACCGCTCTCTCCGCTATTTCGGAACCCTCGCGGCAACTAACGGTTTTGCAGGCTTCAATCATCGAATTTGTAATTAGTGATCTGAAAAGGCAGGAGACAACCGGTTTGAAGTAGCCGCAAACGACGCCCAACTCACTCGACGTACCCTGTTTTGCTGGAGGCACAGAGGAAGACAGGAGTGAAGAAGCCTCATTTAAGCAAACAGAGGCAGAAAGAGTTGAGAAGGAGAGTAAAGCGTCAAGAGTATTTGCATTGACTCCCCTTTCCCTAACGAAGCCCTGGCGAGTGGCAGGGAGAGGGGATGAGGGCGAGGCGAGAAAGAGAGCAAATCTTTATCTCAACACTTATCACTCAACACTTCCTCTCCCTATCGTGTTGATGTTGAAATTGACGCGGGGCTAGGGAAACGATCAACATCAACGCGCAAGCAAATCTCCCACTCAACACTTTCCTCCTACTTCCCCCTGAGATTACGGGTCTCAATGACCGAAATAACTTTTAGGGGAAGGCGGATGTATCTACACGCTGGATAATTTCATTCGCTTTCTCCTTTCCCTTCCCGTAATTCTTTTCCGAACCTATCCCGAACTTAGTACCCGGCTTCTAAACACTATGCTCAACTCACCGTCACTCAAACCCCTCACTCGCCTTGCCCAATACTCCGACATGGCTCTGGCGGGGCTTCTCCTGCTGATTATCGGGATGCTGATTATTCCGTTGCCGTCGTGGGTACTCGACACCTTTCTCGTGGTCAATATTGGGGTAGGAACGATGATCCTGCTCACAGCTCTCTCGACGGTGGAGACACTTGAGTTCTCGATTTTCCCCTCACTCCTTCTCGTGATGACGCTGTTCCGGCTCTCCCTCAACGTGGCGGGAACGAAACTGATCCTTGCGAATGGAGAAGCAGGAGCCGTGATCGCCGCCTTTGGAAGTTTCGTCTTGAGTGGATCGTATATCGTCGGGATTATCGCCTTTTTGATTTTAGTCGTTGTGCAGTTTATCGTGATCACCAAAGGTGCGGAACGTGTGGCAGAAGTCGCCGCAAGGTTTACTCTGGACGCGATGCCCGGTAAGCAAATGGCGATTGATGCCGACCTGAACGCCGGAAACATCACCGAGGAAGTCGCAAAGCATCGGCGGCAAACCATTCAGCGAGAAGCGGACTTTTACGGTTCAATGGACGGAGCCTCGAAGTTCGTCCGAGGAGACGCGGTTGCTTCCGTCCTGATCATCATCATCAACATCATCGGAGGGTTTGCTATCGGGCTGAGCAAGGGCGGAGACGTGATGAGCGTTCTCCAGCAGTACACGCTTCTCACGGTAGGTGAAGGCTTGGTCTCGCAAATCCCCGCCCTGCTGATCTCGGTAGCAACAGGTATCATCGTCACCCGTGCCGCTTCGGACAACACCCTGGGCAAAGACTTTGCCAAACAACTCTTCACCCGCGCTCGTCCCATGGCGATTGTCTCCGGTCTGCTCTTTATGCTGGCTCTGATCCCCGGCTTCCCCAAACTTCAGTTGATTGCGCTCAGTATTGCCGTAGGAATGGCGTCAATGGCGATTACGAAGAATGATAAGAAGGAAGTGACGGCGCAGCGCACCGCCGATACCGATGCAGCGGCAAAAGCGGCTCTTCCCGCCTCCGGTTCCGAAAACGTGATGTCCCTGCTCGAAGTCTCCCGCATCGAAATAGAACTCGGCAGTAATCTCGTGGCACTTGCCATGCCTGAAGAGGGCGGCGACCTCATGGATCGTGTGCGCCTTGTCCGCAATCAGATTGCCTCGGAACTCGGTATTATTTTGCCTACCGTGCGTATCCGTGACAACCTCACGCTGAAATCAAATACCTACGCGATCAAACTCAAAGGCTCCACAATCGCCACACACGAATTACTCATTAACTGCGTTATGGCACTTGACTCCGGGCTGGCGATGCAACGTTTCGAGGGGATAGAGACCGTCGAACCCGCACTCGGAACCCCCGCAGTCTGGATTGCGAAAACCCTGCGCGAACGGGCGGAAATGGCGGGCTACATCGTTGTAGACCCCGCCACCGTACTCGTGACGCACCTCACGGAGATCATTCGCACCCATGCCCACGAACTCATCACCCGACAGGAAACCTCCCGACTTGTGGACAATGTGAAGCAGGAGGACGAAGCGGCGGTCTCGGAACTCATCCCCGCCATGTTGACGCTGGGAGACGTGCAGAAGGTGCTACAGGCACTGTTAAAGGAGCGCGTGAGTGTGCGTGACCTGACCACAATCCTTGAAACGCTGGCGGATTACGCCCCGCGCACCAAAGACTTCGATCAACTGGTGGAGTATGTGCGTGGAGCCTTGAGCCGACAGATTTGCAAACAGCACCAGGACGAAGACGGAATGTTACGCGTGGTGACAATCGCCCCGTCTCTAGAGCAGTTGCTTCGTGACGCGGTTCAGCCTACTCCCAACGGGAATATGCTGGCAATCGAACCCAACCTCGCGCAAAGCATGATTGCTCACATTCGGGAGAACGTCGAACACGCGGCAGACGCCGGGTACACGCCTGTCTTGCTTACCTCCGGCATGGTGAGGATCGCACTTCGCCGCCTGTTGGAGCGTTCTCTGCCCTCTCTCACGGTCATGTCTTATTCGGAAATCGCACCGGGTTACGAAGTAGAAACAATGGGCGTTGTCGAAGCGGAACTGGCACTGGTATAAGGGGAAAGTGTTGAGTGTCAAGCGTTAAGTGATGAGTTAAACTTAGTTGAGGTGAAGATCATTTGTCTTGCTTCCCCCTCTCCGCTTATAGAATTGGCGCATCACTCTTCGCCCTCCCCCTTGTGCAAGGGGGAGGGTAATTGAACAAGATCAGGGTGGGGGCGAAAGACAACACTCAACACTTCTCCGGGTATACTCTCCCTGTACCGAATCGTAACCGGATCATAAAAGATACGGCGGGAAAAAGGCGGGAAGGGAAATGTCCAATGTTGAAGTAGAGCGGTGGGTGTCCCCGGAAGAGTATCTGGAGTTCGAGCGGGCGGCGTTCGAGAAGCACGAGTACATCAACGGCAAAATTTATGCAATGGCGGGAGCGGGTATTCCCCATGCGAGAGTCACAATGACTTTGTCGCGTCTGATTGCCACTCATGTTCAAGGCGGTCTCTGCGAAAGTTTCAGGTCGGATTTGCGCGTCTTCAATCCGAAATCCGGGTCTTACTTTTATCCTGATTTGACGGTGATTTGCGGTAAACCTATCGTTACCGACAGCTACCTCGACACCGCGACAAACCCGCTGATTGTCCTTGAAGTCCTTTCCCCTTCCACCGAAGCCTTTGACCGGGGCGATAAGTTTGCTCATTACCGTCTGCTCGAAACGCTGAGAACTTATGTCCTTGTCTCGCAGAAAGAGGCGAAGATCGAAGTCCATTCACGCAAAGAAGGAGAATGGATTTCGACGGTGTGCACAGGTCTGGAAAGCACGATGACACTGGACGAAAGCGAGTTTTCCGTCTCCCTGAGTGAAATTTATTATGGGGTGGAATTCCCTCTCCCTTTACCTCCTATCAAGCACAGATAGCCCCACAAGCGCAAGAAGAGATTAAGAATGGAGGAAGAAAGTCGGCAACAAAGACAGAGGCTTCTGAATTGCCCCTTGACCTGCCCTCGCTCTGGAGTGTATACTAACCGCCGTTGAGTTGCAGAAACTTGCGTTGCAAACCCGTAGGAGTGTTTCCGTGTTCGAGAGCCTTTCCGACAGATTACAGGGTGTGTTCAAGAAACTCCGGGGGAAAGGGCGCGTCACCGAAGCGGACGTGACCGAAGCCCTCCGTGAAGTGCGTCTTGCGCTTTTAGAAGCCGATGTTTCGCTGAAAGTCGTGAAGGACTTTATGGCGAAGATTAAGGATAAGGCGATCGGCACGGACGTGCTGGAGGGGCTTTCTCCGGTACAGCAGATCGTCAAAATCGTCAATGATGAACTTGTCGAGTTGCTTGGTGGAGAGAATGTCGGGCTAAATCTTGCGGCATCGCCTCCTACCGTGATTATGCTTTGCGGATTGCAGGGTTCCGGTAAAACCACGCTGTGTGGCAAACTCGCCGCCTACTTCAAGAAGCAGGGGCGCAACCCCATGATGGTGGCGTGTGACATCTATCGTCCTGCCGCCGTCAAGCAATTGCAGGTTTTGGGAACACAGGTCAAGGTTCCCGTTTTCACGCTCCCTGCCGAGTCCGAGAAGTCTCCGCCGACGATTGCACTCGAAGCGATTCAAGCGGCAAAAGCAAACGGAAACGACATCGTAATTCTCGACACGGCGGGACGACTGGCGATTGACGAAGAATTAATGGATGAACTCGGTCAGATGAAGGCATGGCTCTCACGTCGCCTCGATCCGAGTTTTCCCCATGAAATTTTGCTGGTGGTGGACGCGATGGTCGGACAGGATGCCGTTAACTTCGCGGAGCAGTTTAACAATCGCCTCGGCTTGACGGGCGTAGTGATGACAAAAATGGACGGAGACTCACGCGGTGGCGCGGCACTCTCGGTTCGCGCCGTCACCGGGGTTCCGATCAAGTTTATGGGCGTCTCCGAGAAAATGGACGGACTGGAGCCGTTTTACCCGGATCGCCTCGCTTCCCGTATTCTCGGTATGGGCGACATTCTGAGCCTGATCGAAAAGGCGCAGGAAGCGATAGATGAAAAAGATGCCGTCGCCCTTGAACAGAAGACCCGCGAAGGCAAATTCGATTTTAATGATTACCTGAACATGATGAGCCAAATGCGGAAACTGGGCCCCATTGAAAATATCATGAAGATGATTCCGGGCTTGAACACCAAAGAGGTGCGCGAGGCGATGTCTCAGGTAGACCCGAAGATCATGCAACGCAAGGAAGCCATTGTTCAGTCCATGACCCTCGCAGAGCGTGGTAATCCGGCTTTGCTGAACGGAAACCGCCGCAAGCGCATTGCAGTAGGCTCCGGGCATACCCTTCAGGAAGTCAATCAGTTTCTGAGTGCTTTTGAGCAGATGAAAAAGCAGATGAAGCAGATGACGAAAATGATGCCTGGTGCAGGTGCAAAGGGAAATGCCCTCCCCGCCGCCACTCAGGTCGGGGGATTGAAGAAAATGCCGAAGGGTGGAAAACGCGGAAGCAGTTTCCGTTTCGGCAAATAAAATAAGTTTTTTCAGCGAACGAACCGAGAAGGAATTACCGTCATTCTTGTTGAACCACAGCAGGAGGCTCTCTTTTCTCTCCATTCGCTGAAGATTTCTCGAAATTGTCACTTTGTACGGGAACATAAAACCCGGACATGTCGTCAAACGAGGACACCTCCTTCCCGGTCGGGGGCGAGACCTCGAATGGAAAGCACAAGGAGCCATCATTGCCAGTTAAAATTCGATTGAAGCGCATCGGCGCGAAAAAGCGACCTTTCTATCGTGTTGTTGTTGCGGAATCAACCGCCTCTCGCGATGGACGCTTTATCGAAACCATCGGTCACTATGACCCGTTGGCGAACCCTCCCGTTGTCAAGATAGACGAGGCGAAAGCCCTGCGCTGGCTTGGACACGGAGCGCAACCGACGGACGTAGCCCGCGCCCTGCTGAACAAACAGGGGTTGATCGAACGTGTTGCCGTTGCAAAAGCGGCGGCGCGTGAGGCAACTAAGGCGCAACTTGCGCCACAAAAATAGGCATTGTTTACGAAGGAGTCAGTCGTGGAAAACCTCATCTCTTACCTCGTTAAGTCGCTTGTAGACGAACCTGACCTGGTTAATATCACTGAAGTTCCTCAAGAAGAGGCAACAACCTACGAAGTTCGCGTTGCGCCCAATGATCTCGGCAAGGTCATCGGTAAGCAGGGACGCATCGCAAATGCGCTTCGCACGGTCGCTAAAGCGGCTGCTAAAAAAGACAAACGCAAAATCTACGTTGAAATCATCGCCTAGAGTTTGTAAATGATCTGAGTAGTTTTTAGGCGGAGAGATGCAGTTCTGCACCTACACTCCTTCTGGCCGGTCTTTCCGCTCTCATTAAATCACTCAGGACTTTTCTGTGGTAAAAATTTATGACGAAACCCGATCTTGAATCCGAATGGACTTTGATCGTCGGGGAAATCGTTGCGCCGTTCAGTCGCTTCGGAGAGGTTAAAGTCAACTTATTGACTGACTTCCCGGAGCGATTTGAGCGTCTCAAGCAGGTTTCCATTCGATCCTCCTATGGCGACACCCGCCTGATGCCCGTCCAAACTGCCCGGTTGCATAAAGGGCAGATTCTGCTGAAACTCAAGGGCGTAGAGACGATGAACGACGCGGAAAACCTGCGTGGCTATATCGTGAGTGTACGCCAGTCCGATGCGGTTCCGCTTGCCTCCAACGAATTCTATATCCATGACTTGCTTGGATGTGAAGTCGTGACCGAAGACGGGCAAACCCTCGGCAAAATCACGAACATTCTCTCCAATCCCGCCAACGATATTTATGTCGTGGGTGCAGGCAAGGACGAGATTTTACTCCCTGCGGTGCGTGACGTGATCAAAAGCGTTGACATTGCGGCACGGCGTGTGGTTGCTACTCCCACTCCCGGCTTGCTTCCCGGCGAAGCCGAAGAAGTCCGTAGCGACGGCGAAGAATGATGCGAATTGATATCGTGACCTGCCTTCCCGAACTGGTCTTTCCACTCTTGGAGCACAGTATCATCGGTCGCGCCCGTGAACGAGGGTTGATTGAAATTAATGTAATCAACTTACGTGACTTTACTGAGGACAGACACAAGACAACGGACGATCTTCCTTACGGTGGTGGGGGCGGAATGGTAATGAAAATTGAGCCGATCCACCGTTGCCTGAATTTTCTGACTCAAATCGGTGAAACCAAAAAGGAAGGTGAGGCGTCTACCCAGAGATTAGACCCGCAACTAAATCCGCAACCAGACCCACAAACGAACAACTCATTGGAGAAATCACCGGGGGTTCGTATTGCGATTACAGACCCGCGTGGAAAGCGTTTTACGCAGAAGATCGCTCGTGAGTGGGCAACCGACAAACATCTGATTTTGCTTTGTGGGCATTATGAGGGGGTGGATGACCGGGTGCGCCAACACCTTGTTACCGACGAGATTTCGATTGGCGATTTTATTTTAACGGGGGGCGAATTACCCGCGCTGGTGATCGCCGATGCTCTAACGCGCCTTCAAGTCGGGACACTGGGCGATGCCGACGCACCCGACAAAGACAGTTTTTCTGAAAATTTGCTGGAATACCCGCATTACACCCGCCCGAAAGAGTATAATGGGTGGGTTGTGCCGCAGGTTCTCCTGAATGGCAATCATCTTGAGATCGAAAAGTGGCGTCGCTGGCACCAATTAAGGGCGACACAAAGCCGCCGCCCCGATCTTTTCGGACAAATTACACTCTCGAAACAGGATATTAAACTGCTTTCGAGCGAAGAACCGACCGCTCCCCCCGACCCGCGTGAAGCGAAACGGATACTCAAAGAGCAAATGCGCGAAGCCTCGAAAGAGCGTGACGCAAAGCTTCTCATAAGTGGGGATGTCGCAAGCGACTAAAGGAATTTTACTCTCATGGCATTGACAAAAGAGGTTATCCGCGACATTGAAAAAGCGGAAATCGCCCGCTCCAAAGAGATTTGGGCGAATAACGAAAACCGACGCAAAGAGCAAGAAGCGAAGGAAAAAAAGCGCGTTTTCGGAGACGCAGACCGAATCTCCTCCGAGGCTCGTCTTCCCCTTCCTAAGTTCCGGGCGGGTGACACCGTAAAGGTTCACGCCAAAGTAGTCGAAGGTGACAAAGAGCGTATTCAGGTTTTCGAAGGCGTTGTGATCGCTCAAAATCATGACAGCGTTCGCGAAATGTTCACCGTCCGTAAGATTTCAAGCGGTGTTGGTGTCGAGCGTTCCTTCCTGCTCCACTCCCCCCGTATTGAAAAAATCGAAGTGGTGCGTTTTGGCAAGGTACGTCGTGCCAAACTGTACTACCTCCGCAAAAAAATCGGCAAGTCGGCACGTATCAAAGAAGACCGTAACGCAACAAGATAGAGAAAAGTGTTAAGTATTAAGTGTTGAGTTTTAGCATTAACACTTAGTATTTAACACTCAATGCTTCGTCAGGAATCCGAAATGAACTTTTTGTTAGCGCAATCCATACCCCCCTCCGATAGTGGAGCGCAGGAATTTCTTGCCAATCTCAGTGTGGGAATGGTGGCGGGGGTTGCCCTGCTTTTCACCCTGTTGCGTTTCGCGCTCTTGAGGATGTCCGCCTCCTCCCCGGCAAAAGGTGCAGTGACGACCCGAAGTGTCGCTGAGATTTTCGAGTCGCTCACAGTGGCTCTTGTGCTGGTCTTCCTGATTATCCGCCCCTTTTTCGTTCAAGCCTTTTTCATTCCCTCCGAGTCAATGGAACCCACGCTGCTCGGTCACGAAGCAGGATACAACGAGCAGACGCGGGAGAAGCACGATACAGCCGTTAAAGATCACATCTTCGTCAACAAATTCACCTATCATTTCGCGAACCCGAACCGTGAAGATATTTTCGTCTTTCGCGCACCGCTTATTGCAGATGGCGAAAACCCTGCTAAGGGACTGCCGCCCGTTGAGAATGTGCTGATCAAGCGGTGTATGGGCATCCCCGGTGATGTTTTGCAAGTGCGCCATGAGCCGAGAAAGAATGACGGCGTGACAGAGGAAGTGGGTGTTCTTTATCGCAACGGTAAGCGACTCGAAGAACTTCCCTCACCGGACGGCTACAAGATCAATGAGCCAATGGCTTGGCCTCAAGACCCCAGAGCCATCAACGGCGGGGACACTCCGATCACGCTGGGTCCTGACGAATACTTTGCAATGGGGGATAACCGTAACCACTCGAATGACAGCCGCTTCTGGGGCGTTGTCAAGCGAGACCGCATCATCGGCAAGGCGAGTGTGATTTTCTTGCCGCTCGACCGTATGCGTGTTCTGAGATAGACTAAACTCTGAAAACCATTTCTAATATGAAACGCCCTGCGCCGCTTTTGCCCTTGCCCGATTTCCGGGAAGAAGCCGAAGCGAGAGCGCAGGGCTATTTTTGTATTGTCGGGATAGATGAGGCGGGGCGGGGGTGCCTTGCGGGTCCTGTTGTTGCGGCGGCGGTTCTGCTCTCTTTCGGTGACTACCCGAAAGGAGTTGCCGACTCCAAAGCCTTGACGGAAGAGGAACGAGAAGCCGCTTACGTCCATATCGTTCAAAAAGCCCGTGCCTTTGCCGTCGGACTTGCCTCTGCCGAAGAGATAGATAAGATCAACATCTTGAGAGCAACGCACCTCGCCATGCGCCGCGCTCTCGCCAATCTGCCCCCTTGCATTTTGCCCGACCTTGCCCTGATTGATGGCTTGCCTGTGCGTCCTTTTGCGATAGATCAGATCGCGCTTGTTAAGGGTGACACGAAGTGTGTTTCAATTTCCGCTGCTTCGATTGTGGCGAAAGTGACTCGTGATCGCCTGATGAAGGAATATGCCATGCAGTACCCTCACTACGGCTTTGAGAAGCACAAGGGATACGGTGCACCGGTTCATCTCAGGGCATTAGAGACCTATGGGGTGTGTCCCTTGCACCGGAAGACGTTCCGACCCGTGCGCGAGGTAATCGAGGCTTGGAAGGAGCGAGAAAGTGGCTGAACTCACGAAAATCGAGATTGGCAAAAGTGGCGAAAGCTCAGCGGCAAAGTATCTGAAAGGCTTAGGATGGCGAATCGTGATCCGCAATTATCGGTCTCGGTTTTGCGAGCTGGACATCGTGGCGGAGGAACCGACTTTACCGGAGCCTACGCTCTGCTTTGTCGAGGTCAAGACACGCCGTTCTCGCGCCTATGGCTCCCCGGCTTCTGCAGTTGATCTTCGCAAGCAGGAAAAGATTCGGCTTGCTACCTCTCTCTACTTACAGGAGTTTCACCCCGATTGTGAGCCTCCTCCCTGCCGCTACGATGTGGTAGAAGTCGAAATAGATGCTCAGGACAACCGCAAGATTACTCTGCTTCGTGCGGCTTTTTGAGAGGAATTCATCCAACGAAATAAGTGTTGCCGATTTTGCGAAAAGCGGTTAAGATTAGTTCAATGACAACAGGGAAATTGAGAGCGGAGGGAAGTGAAGGATGAACGACACATACGACTTTAGTTTCGTGATGGAAAAGAAAGACCCGGCGGTGATGATCCAGGAGGGTGAGCAACAAATTCTAGCCGACCCTGACAATGGCGTGGCGCATCTGCATCTGGCGTCCTGGTTGCACACAATCGGTAAGGTTGAGACGGCTCTTCCTGAATACCAAAAGTCTGTTGATTTGCTGGAGAGTGCCTCTGCGGAAAAACTGGACAATCCATTATTGCTCGCGATTGCTCTCTATTGGAGGGGGCAGGCTTTCTCTGAAACCGGAAACAAAACGGAAGCGATCAACTCCTGGAAGTCTGTACTCGGCTTGTACGCTCTCTCTTCGGAAGAGCAACTCAAAAATAATTCAGCCTACAAAAGAGCAAAAGAGAATCTTGCCCGGATGGGCATTGCCTGAGGAGAACGCAAATCCTGACAAAAGTAAGACAGAGACAGGAAAATTTTCATCTCCTCGCCTCTGTCTTTTTTTTACGAGTTTTGACCTTCCAACAAGAATCAGTAAGACTCAAAAACTGTCAATCTGATTCAGAAAGACTCAGGTAGACTCAGACAGACTCACTCTTTGATAGTAAAAAACATAACTTTGTGTGTCAGAATGGAAGGAGAATTTTCGCTGTTCGGCGAATTAGTCCTTCAGAGAAAACTCTACCCTCATTTCCGCACAGAATGGAATCGAATTAATGCCGCCGAAACGGAAACGTGACCTCCCTGAATTGCCGCTCAATACCGTCTTTCAAGCCGATTGTCGCCAGAAATTGCTGGAGTTGCCGGAGAAGTCCATTGACCTCATTTTTGCTGATCCCCCTTACAACCTTCAACTGAAAAAGGAACTGTATCGCCCTAACCTCTCCCATGTGGATGCCGTGAACGACGAATGGGACAAGTTCAGCAGTTTCGGAGATTATGACTGCTTCACCAAAGCGTGGCTCACCGGGGTGCGCCGGGTGATGAAGGACACTGGATCGCTATTCGTGATTGGCTCCTACCACAATATCTTTCGGATCGGAGCGATCTTGCAGGACATGGGCTTCTGGATTCTCAATGACATTGTGTGGCTGAAAAACAATCCCATGCCAAACTTCAAGGGAACCCGCTTTTGCAACGCACACGAAACAATGATCTGGGCAAGCAAATCCGAAAAGCACACGAAAGTCACGTTCAATTACAAAGCCCTGAAAGCTGCCAACGAAGATTTACAAATGCGCTCCGACTGGTATCTGCCGATCTGCACGGGTGACGAACGCCTCAAGCACAACGGTGAGAAAGCGCACACTACACAGAAGCCGGAGGCACTGCTTCACCGGGTGATTCGGGCGTGCAGTCATCCCGGCGACGTGGTACTCGATCCCTTTTTTGGGACAGGAACGACAGGAGCCGTTGCGAAAAAACTGCGCCGTGATTTCATCGGAATTGAGCGCGAAACCCTTTATGTCGAACTCGCCCGCAAGCGTATTGATGAGATTGTGCCGCCTCTCATTCCCGATGAAATGTTGCCGTTTCCGCTCGATACTCCCAAAGTGAAAATTCCGTTTTCGATGGTAATGGAATACGGCTTGCTCCAACCCGGCGACCTGTTGCGGCTGGGGAAATCCGCGACGATGGCAACCGTGATGGACGATGGAACCCTTTCCTGCAACGGGATGCGCGATTCAATCCACAAACTCGCGGCGCGGTGTCTTGAAAAGACTTCCGCAAATGGCTGGGAACACTGGCACTATAAAAAGGCGAACATGGGCGAGTATCAATCGCTCGATGCCCTCCGTGTGGAATTGCGAAAGATCAAAGAGGAGCCACTTTCCGACTCGACGATGCTGGAGCGAGAAGCCGAGGGTGAGCGCACCTGCACTGAGCAAAAAGTAGGTTAATCGGCGATGAAATTGATTGTGGGCTTGGGAAATCCGGGAAGCGACTACGCGGGGACACGTCACAACGTCGGGTTCGACGCCGTGACTCTGCTGGCGGAGCGTCACCGAATTCCGGTCGCAAAGCGCAACTTTCAATCGGTTTATGGAGAAGGACAAATCGGGACTGAACGGGTGATTCTCGCTCGTCCGATGACGTTTATGAACCTCTCCGGCGAAGCGGTGGCGGCACTCTGTCGCTACTACAAGATCGAAATTGCAGACATTGTGGTGATCGTGGACGATGTGGCGTTGCCTGTCGGACAGATTCGGTTGCGATACAAAGGCTCGTCGGGCGGACAAAACGGCTTGAAGAGTTTGATCCAACACCTCAAGACGGAAGAATTCGCCCGGATTCGGATTGGGGTAGGGGCGGCACGTCCGGGCGGTCTCGTCAATCACGTTCTTTCAAAGTTCGGGAAGGATGAGCAACCGCTCATTCGTGAGGCGTTGGAACGGGCGGTGGACGCGGTAGATTGCACCCTCAAAGAAGGGTTTGAGCTGGCGATGAACCGCTTTAACATCAAGCCCGAGGAAAAATAAGTTTCCTCTTTTGTTCCTCTTAAAGCAAGTAAAAAGACCATGCCCATTACAGGGTAGATTCGGGTACTCTTACAATGCGATAAAGGAGAAATGTAGATGACTAATTACCACGATCAGGTTCCGTTCACCATTGATGCGACTTTTTCCGATGCGGTGTTTGCCGAAAACCCCGAACCCCGTTGCCCCTGCATTTTACTCCTGGATACCTCCGGTTCCATGTCCGGCGAGCCGATAGCCCAACTTAATAATGGGTTGCTTCAGACATTCAAGTCTGAACTAATGGCGGACGAAATGGCACTCAAGCGTATCGAACTCGCCGTTGTCACTTTCGGTCCCGTCGAAGTCATTTCCGAGTTTCAATCCGCCGACACGTTCAATCCTCCCACACTCAAAGCCAATCACGACACTCCTATAGG
>JACMPS010000384.1 GCA_014377395.1 Chthonomonadaceae bacterium | reverse complement strand
TTACACGAATCAATCGGGTGTCGGGAGGGGCTACCTTACTCTCCATACCCTCGAACGAATCCACGACCGTCTGCGTGAACTTCTTGCACAAAAGGGAGCAACGCTAATGGAGATTTACGCCTGCCCCCATATTTCCGAAGACGGGTGCGATTGCCGAAAACCCTTGCCTGGAATGTTGCATCGGGCATCACGGGAACATGGCATAGACCTCTCCTTGAGCCTTGCCGTCGGCGACACTCCTCGTGATCTGATCGCCGGAAAAAGGGCAGGTTGCGAGGTTGCTCTGGTGCTTTCAGGTCACACAAAAGTTTATAGAGTCGACACGTTTGCCGCCCCGCCCCCGGACTTCATCGCTTCTGACCTCGCTCAACTCACTGAATTTCTGTTGAGTAAATGAGGGTTTTGCTCCTTCCCCTCTCCTATTTCCATAATCGAATCAACAAAGCATAACGACGTGTTTCTCGCTTTTTTCGCCTTAAAGGGAACGGACCGTGCAAATTTTAGGTAAACCTTGATTAGATTGACAAAATTCTCATTCCCTACTTTCCAATAACAGGGAATAGTTTCCCTTTTGTGCAATTAGTTTCTGTAACCTTTTAGGATGACCTACGACTCACCATTAAAATATCCTTTTGAGAAATTATGCCTTTATGTTTAAGCTACACCTGACCCGCCTGTTTTTACCTTTGTCGCTCACGGCTCTTCTTCCCATTGCTCTAGGCCTGACTACCGCACAAACTCCCTCTCCCCTTTCGCAAGCGGAGAAACTGAAATTTTACACCACCAAAGTGGCTCCTGTTCTGAAAGCCAATTGCCTTGTCTGTCACTCCGACCCCAAAGAGCCTTCGGGCGGTTTGCTTCTTACGAAACGTGATGCAATCCTGAAGGGCGGCGTGACGGGTCCTGCCGTTTTGCTGAACAATGTGGATAAAAGTTTGCTTGTAGAGGTGATTCGTTATCAGGGACGGATGATGCCGCCCTCCGGCAAGATGCCACAGGCGAGCATAGACACCCTAGTCGAGTGGGTTAAAATGGGTTTGCCGATGCCGGGACCAAAAGCGGGTGAAGCGGAACCTGTTCATCATGGGCCGCCTCCGGTCAATGCCGAAACAAAGAAATTCTGGTCTTTCCTGCCGATCAAACGTCCTGCCGTTCCCATTCTTGCAAAAACAAAAACCTTGAAGGCGCAACCCAAAAACCCGATTGACGCTTTTATTCTGGCGAAACTGGCGAAGGCGAAATTGTCCCCTGCCCCTCTCGCAAACAAAGTCGCTCTTTTGCGCCGCGCCACCTACGATCTAACCGGGTTGCCTCCTACTCCGAAAGAAGTTGCCTCTTTCCTCAATGACAAGTCGCCGACCGCTTATGAAAAAGTGGTGGATCGTCTTTTGGCTTCCCCGCACTATGGCGAAAAATGGGCGCGTCACTGGATGGACCTTGTGCGCTATGCCGAAACAAACTCGTTTGAGCGCGACGATCCCAAGCCCTTTGCCTGGAAATATCGGGACTATCTGATTCGCTCTTTCAACTCGGATAAGCCCTATTCTCAATTTCTCACCGAGCAGCTTGCCGGGGATGAACTGCCGAAGCCAACTCCTGAAACGATCATCGCGACAGGCTATTATCGGCTCGGACAGTGGGACGACGAACCCGCAGACCCTGAGCAGGCGCGTTACGACGAATTGGACGACGTGGTGGCGACGACGGGGCAAGTTTTCCTCGGACTAACAGTGAATTGTGCGCGTTGTCACGACCACAAGATTGACCCGATTCCGCAAAAAGATTACTATCGTATGGTGGCAATTTTTCAGGGAACCACACGCTTCGGTCGTCCCGTTGACAAAAATTCTTTACGTGTAATTGCCCCTGCCGAAGATCAGAAAAAATACGCGGCGGAACTAGCGGTTTATCGCGGCAAACTCAATGAGTTAAAAGAAGAATTGTCTTCGGTTGAGAAGAAAGCATTTGCGGACTTTACGCCTGTAGAAAAAGAAGAGTTCAAGGGCGAAATGAACCGTCTTCCTCTGATCAAAAAGCGTGTCGGTACTCTCGTGAGTGCGGCGGAATTCGAGACTTACGAGACGAAAACCAGAGAGCAGGATACCCTCAAAAACGCGCCGCCAAAGGGTCTGGAGACTGCGCTCTCCATTACCGAAAGCGGTAAAGTGCCGCCTGCCTCTCACATTATGTTACGCGGAAATCCTCATTCGCCGGGAGACGAGGTGACACCGGGTTTTCCGTCAGTTCTCTCGCCACCGGAGCCGACCATTCCCGTACTCTCCGCCGAAACGAATTCATCGGGACGACGGCTTGCACTCGCAAACTGGCTTGTCTCCCCGCAAAACCCCTTAACGGCGCGAGTGATGGCAAACCGACTATGGCAGTATCATTTCGGGCGCGGGATTGTGCGTTCTTCTTCGAATTTCGGCTTTATGGGAAACCTGCCGACCCACCCGGAACTGCTCGACTATCTGGCAACGGAACTCGTGCGGAACAACTGGAAACTCAAGCCGCTTCACAGGCAAATCATGCTCTCTGAAGCGTATCGTCGGTCAAGCCAAACCGACACACTTGCCCTTAAGAAAGACCCGGAAAACGATTTTATGTGGCGATACGATATGCGCCGCCTTTCCGCCGAAGAGGTACGCGACTCGATTCTCGCGGCAAACGGCTCCCTCAATCCAACGCTTTTCGGTCCGAGCGTCTATCCGAAGATCGAGGCGGAAGTGCTGGCGGGACAATCGATTCCCGGTTATGGCTGGAAGACCTCTCTGCCCGAAGATCAAGCACGGCGAAGCGTTTACGTTCACATCAAGCGTTCGCTTGTCCTTCCCATTCTAGCGAGTTTCGATGCAGCGGACGCCGACTTCACCTGCCCGGTTCGCTTTGTAACCACTCAGCCGACACAGGCATTGAGTACCTTAAACTCGGTTTTTATCAATGAGCAAGCCCGAATTTTTGCGAAAGCGACTGCGTACGATGCTGGTAACGATCCTGATGCACAGGTGAAATCTGTTCTCTGGCGCGTCCTGCAACGGGAGCCGTCACAAAAGGAAATCATGCGTGGCGTGGACTATCTCGCCCGCACTCAAAAGAAATTCGGTGTCTCAAAGCAAGAGTCATTGCGCCGCTTCTGCCTGATCGCCCTGAACCTGAATGAATTCGTTTACCTGGAGTAGAGACGTGGAAGAAAAGCCAAAGCGAGCAAGGCTACTACAGCCTAGGTCAGAGACTGGATCATCTCGTTCAGAACTGGAACTGAAGGAGAGGCAGGAGAGTGCAGAGAAAAGGACTTCTTTGCTCATGGTGGACTGTCCCAATCCAGATGAGTGGGCGGCAAAGCACGGGGCTGGCATGATTATGTGGAGTTCCGGTAACTATGAGTATCGTGACCCGGCAGTGACAGTATGGGCAAAGCGTGTCAAAGAAGTCATGTTCGATGACGAGCTTTTGACAATTGCCGAAGACCGTTATTTGACAGGCGAAGAACTGGAACAGGCGAAAATTGCGCGGGAAAGCGGAACCCGTCACGAATAACCGAGTTTTAATAAGGGAAGATAATGATGAGCGAATTTTGTGGGCGAACACGACGACAATTCATCTGGGAGACAGGAGCCGGGTTCACCGGAGTAGCCCTTGCAGGAATGCTGGACAGCACGTTTTTCGAGCAGTCCGCAAAGGCGGACGGAACCGCCAAATTCTCTAATCCGCTTGCACCGAAAAAGCCTCACTTTGAGCCAAAAGCAAAGTCGGTCATCTTCCTTTATATGTACGGCGGCCCTTCGCAGATTGATACTTTCGACTACAAGCCGACGATGTACGGGCGGGACAACCAGAGCATTGCGATCAAAACGTTCGGGCGTGGCGGACACAAAAACGTCGGGCGTATCGTGGAGCCACGTTGGAAGTTCAAGCAATACGGCAAATGTGGAAAGTATGTTTCTGACCTCTTCCCTAATCTTGCCAAACAGGTAGATGACATCGCTTTCATTCACTCAATGACCGCCGACTCACCGATTCATGGCTCGGCGATGCTCCAGATGAACTCTGGCAAAATTCTCTCTGGCTCACCTTCGATGGGTTCATGGGTAAACTATGGACTCGGTACGGTCAACCAGAATTTGCCCGGTTATGTTGTGATGCTCGATCCACGCGGAGGCCCCATTTCCGGCGCAAAAAACTGGAGTTCCGGCTATATGCCCGCCTCCTATCAAGCAACGGTATTCGGAGGAGGCAAAACTCCGATCCTCGATCTTTCGCGCCCGGAAGGACTGACTGACCCGGCACAAAAAGATTTACTGAACACCCTGCGCGATTACAACGCCGATCACGAAGCCCTACACACCGACAACTCGAATCTTGCCGCTCGAATTGCCTCTTACGAACTCGCCTACAAGATGCAGTCCGCCGCGCCCGAAGCCACTGATCTGGCGAAAGAGACCGAAGCCACACGCGAAATGTATGGACTGAACGACAAAAAAACCGAGACCTTTGGGCGTCAATGCCTCATGGCTCGGCGGCTTGTCGAGCGCGGTGTTCGCTTTATTCAGGTCTATTCCGGCGGAAGTCATGTGGACTCGACGTGGGACGCTCACAACGACCTGAAAACAAACCATGATCTGCACGCCGGGGAAACCGACAAACCAATCGCCGCGCTTCTCCAGGACTTGAAACAACGCGGATTGCTTGACTCAACCTTGATTGTCTGGGGCGGAGAATTCGGGCGACAACCTACCGCAGAGTACGCCGAAGGAACCGGGCGCGATCATAACGCTTATGGCTTCACCATGTGGATGGCGGGGGGCGGCGTGAAGGGCGGCGTCTCTGTCGGTCAAACGGACGAACTCGGTTCGGCAGCAGTCGAAGACCCCTTCAAGGTTAAAAACCTCCATGCAACCATGCTTCATCTGATGGGTTGCGATCCAAACCGTCTTTCCTACTTCTATGGCGGACTAAATCAGAAATTGGTGGGCGTGGAGCAGACGCAACCCATTCACCAGATTCTCGCCTGACCGTGCCTTAAGGGAGAAGCAATGCGGTTTTATCCACAGATTAACACCGATAGACACAGATTAGAAGACAAAATGCGAAAAGAGGAGTGAGTAGAATTTCTACTCGCTCCTCTTTCTTTTCGGATGAAAATAAAAGCAGTTACGCTACAGTTCTGTCTTCAGGACTATCGATGTAGCCGCCCTCGGCGAAATTCATTCCGCTGGCTTCTTTTCGCTTTGTCTTCGTATTCCTGACTAAATACTTCGTCCTACCGCTGCCGCGATTGGCTTGAGTTCCGCCACCAACTGCGTGAAATTCTCGCAGGTGAGCGACTGCGCTCCGTCTTTAAGAGCCTGATCGGGGTGAGGATGCACTTCGATAATCAGACCGTCCGCGCCGACTGCCACTGCCGCTTTCGTCATTGCCATGACGAGGCTACGTTTGCCCGTTCCCTGCGAAGGGTCAATCACGACGGGCAAATGAGAGAGTTCACGCACCGCCGGAACCGCCGAAAGATCGAGGGTGTTGCGGGTATAAGTCTCGAAGGTACGAATACCGCGTTCGCAAAGGATGACGTTCGGGTTGCCGCCGATCAGAATGTACTCCGCCGCTTGAAGCCACTCCTCGATTTTCGCGGAAAGACCACGTTTGAGCAGAACCGGAGTTTTCACCTTGCCGACTTCGCGCAGAAGATCGTAGTTCTGCATATTCCGCGCCCCGACCTGCAACATATCGGCATACTGGCACACCGTTTCGACAAGCCGCAAATCCATGACTTCGGTCACGACTTTCATGTCGAGTTTATCCGCGATGTCGCGCAAAATCTGTAATCCTTCAATGCCGAGACCCTGAAACGAGTAAGGCGAGGTCGAAGGCTTGTAGGCTCCCCCACGCAGAATCGTTGCTCCCGCTTCTTTGCAGGCTTTCGCCGATTCCCAGGTTTGCTCATAAGATTCGACGGTGCAAGGACCCGCCATCAGCGCGATTTGGTTTCCACCGACGGGAACACCCTTCACATCAATTACGGTTGTCGTCGGGCTGATCTCACGAGACGCGAGTTTATAAGGCTTGAGAATCGCCATGACCTGTTCCACGTAGGGCAACGATTCCAACGATTCCATATAACGCGCCTTGTCCGCTTCCGGTACTCCCGTCGCTCCGATTACCGTTCGCTCGGCTCCATAAATTGGATGAACTCCATATCCCCAATCTGCAATTCGTTGCTCTACGTCTTTAATTTCGGTTTCTGTGGCGTGCGCCGCCATCACAACAATCATGCTTGTCCTCTCTTTTGCTCAATGCTTCGATGCACAGAGCCTCTTCTCAGTTAGTCCTAGAGTCTACCACATTCCCCGCTTGCATGGGTCAGAGAGATTCATTGAATGACTTATTGGGAACTTTTACCCTGACTGTGCTGTTTTACTCCTATTCCATGTGACGTATTTCATTGACATTGATTGAAATTGCTGAAAGACAGAGTAATGACTCTGTTTCAGGCGAACGATTGCACCTCGAAAGCGCGTCGTCATCATTAAGAGAAAGGCACACCCCAATGTCCACAACCACAATGATCTCATCGGTTTCTGCTGGTTCTGCTGTCCCGGTTGCGTCTGTCCCTGATTCGGCGGAACGCTGTGAAGAGCGGGCGATGCTAGATCGGTGCGCGGTAGGAGACGAGCGCGCCATTCGCTGG
>JACMPS010000383.1 GCA_014377395.1 Chthonomonadaceae bacterium | reverse complement strand
GGTCACGATATGGAGTTCCCAGTTTTTCTTTTGCGTGTTTTTCGCCCATTTCAGGAGTAAATCGCCGCCTTTGCGCCGGAAAGCACCCCCCGTAAAAAGGAGCCGGGTGATGCCATCTTGTGGCTTCACGCCCGGTTTCCACTTATGCGGGTCCACTCCCGGCGGCACAATCGAAATCTTTTTCGGGTCGGCTCCGTAATCTTGAATCGCGGATTGCGCCGCCCAATGTGTCCAGACAATGAGACCCGCCGCCCCCTGAAACGCCTCACACACACGCCGATGCTTGTACCCGGTGAGCCAGAGACGCGGATTATCGGGAGTTTGATCGTACCATACTGCCATTTTGTCGTACTGAATCGGCGTGACATCGAACATCAGAAAAGCACGTTGTTGTTTGACGCTACGCCGATGCACCACCGCCGGATTATAGGTGTTGAAAAGCACAGCGTCAAAGTGGGTTTTGCCGAGACCCTCCTCGACTTGCCGATAACTGCGTGCCACCTGCCGCACCCGATTCGGCAGAAACTTCATCTTTTCAATAAAGCCGTTTTCCTTGTAGTAGGTGATCGGAATCCATTCGGCGGTGATTTCGGGCATTTGCGAGACGACATCGCGCCAGTTAAGGTACTGCGTCCTCATTCCGGCTTGCATTTCCATCAGAAAAGCAAATGTTTTGTGCGGCTTGTCTTCCGTTTCGATCACACGTTCATCCAACATCACAATCCTTCCGGCAATCTTCTCGGCGAAGAAAACGCAGGTAAGGGAGTATCGGCTATTTTCGGGGAAATCATGATGACTTCATCACATTCCACAGTTTTTGTCGTCCGCCGAGTTCCTGACTCATGCCCTGCAAATAGCGCAAATTAAACAGCAAACTACAAAAATCGAGGGCGAATTTGCGGGGGAGGGACTGCGCCCCGACTTTACAAACGGTCATTACCGCTGCCTCAAGGGGCGGTACTCCGATGCACGTTTTCGCCAGAAATCGAGTGATGCGGTTGCGTTGTCCAAAATGCTCTTGCGCCATTTCCAACGCCTTTTCTTCGCCGCCGTCTCGTGCCATCTGCACGTCCCGCTTTCCGTACTCGAAGGGAGTTTTGCACCACGATTGGAAGGTGCGGGTTGGGCGATGAAAGCCGTTTGCTTTTCCCTCATAGCGAAAATGCAACCCGATTTGTGCAAGCCGAAAACCGAGCTCAACATCTTCCTGCCGCGTGAATTTTTCGTTGAACCCCCCGACAGAGATCAGATGTTCACGCCTCACCGAAAAATTTCCGCTGTAGAGATTGTTGGGGCCTGCCTTCCACACACCCGACTCGAAATTTTCGTATTGCTTGCGAAGCATCGCGTGTTCCCAGGCAATAAAGTGGGGCATGGCTTCACCGAGAGGTTCGGATTGGGGTCCGATGAGAACCAGGGTAGGGTCGTTTTCATGCGCTTTCGCGTGTTCTTCGAGGAAAACCGAAACAGGCTCGATGTCGTCGTCGAGGTAGACGATGACGGGCGCACAGGCAATCTTCGCCCCGAAATTACGAGCGACGGAGGGTCCTGAGTTTTTCTGCTCCATAAACCGCAAACGATAGGGCGTTTTCAGATCACGCACCGCTTCGGCGGAACCGTCGCTGGAGCCATCCGAAACGACAATTACCTCGAATTGGTTTGCGGGATACGTTTGTTTTGCGAGTGCGCCGAGTGCCAACAACAAACTCGCCTTACGGTTATAGGTTGGAATGACAACGCTGAGGCGCAGAGAACTCAGGTCGGATTGCGGTTCAGTTTGAGAGGAAGTTTCGGTCATGCGCTCTTTGTTTTCCACTCTGCATTGGTGAGTTTTCTCTGCCGTCTTTGTTTCATTCGCTCACCTCCCGCAAAAAAGTCGAGAGGAACGGGAATTTGCTCCCTCCCCTTATGCAAAGGGAGGGTTGGGGTGGGGTTAGAAGATATTGAAAAAGTTTCGTTTAGAGCAAAAATTAACGATTCGGGTGTCCGAAGGACACGGGGCGGTACGCCTCACAGCGCGGAATTCATTCCTGCGGCAAATGTGTTGCGGCGGACGCACCAACTCCTCTTTTCCAACCCCCTTCTAACCTCCCCCTTACATAAGGGGGAGGAACCCGATTGATGCGCTCACTTTTTCGATCAAAAGAGGAGTTACTCACTATGCCTCAAGGGGCTGTAAAGTCGAGTTTTGCGATCTACCGAATAGCGTAAACTCTTGACAATGCCACTTCCGTAACCACGAAAATAATTGAGTTCGTAGGTGTAGCCAGAGTTACGTTGCAGGATTCGCAAAAGGCAACGCACCCCCATTCTTGCCCATCGCTCTGTCAGCACACCGATCATTTTCAGGTCGCCACAGCGCAGATGCTTCATGGCAAAAGCGGCATCTCCCGTCGCATAACCGCGTGTCACTTTGTCCCACAGAATCTTATCGCGCCAGGAGTAATGAATAATCGGGTTGTGCGGTGCAAGCCGAATAACCGCGTTTTGCAGGTGCGCCCGGTAAAGCCAGTCATGCTCTTCCGCCCCGAAAAAAGGCGAACCCGCTCCCAGCAACTCATCGAACCCACCAACTTCCTTCCAGAACGCTTTGCGAAAAGCCATGTTTGCCCCCATTCCGAAGATTTCTCCCCTTTTCAGAACACGCTCTTCGCGGAAATAAAAAGAAGGAAAGCGCAGGTCTTCCCGGTGTTTCATTTCCGGCGGGACATGGACAGGGCTGAACAAAATTTGTGTTTCGGGGTGACGAGCAAAAGTACGCGCGATGTTGGAAAGCCAATCGGTTGGCACAAGGCAGTCATCGTCCGTAAACACGCAAAGATCGTGCTGCGCCGCTCCAAGTGCGAGATTGCGGGCAACACTCAAACCCACCGTTTCCGATTTAATATACCGGATACGGGGGT
>JACMPS010000382.1 GCA_014377395.1 Chthonomonadaceae bacterium | reverse complement strand
TGCCTCCCACACCTCACGAGTACGCTTGTCGGTAGGAGTCGCCTCCATCGGCAAACGATACTCGCGAATGAGCTGCGCCACTTCTGCCCCCGTGCTTGCCTTCATCGCCTTCTCATGCGCCCAGATCATGTTGAGTGCCGGGTCGGGGTGCGGGCTTTCGCCCACCGTTTCCCAGCCGTCCACCATCCAGTGATACAGAGCGTTGCACGTTTCGTCCGAAGTTTTCGGGTGCGACAGGCGAAGTAGGTCACGGTGTCCCCAGCCGTCCCGACTTCCATACTTAATGGCTTGAAGCGCAAGGGCATCTGTCGGCATCGCATCGTACCAATTGCCTACCGCCTTACGAAGCCCACGCCCCCACCCCCGAAACCCCTCTACAAACGCCGCAAAATGGAACAGGTGCGTTCCAATTCGAGCGACTTTCGGCAGAGCGTCCAGAGCGGCACGACGTGTTTTCTCATCACCAAGCCCCGCACACATCGCCAGCGCAAACAATGCCGGATCGTTTTTTGCGGCACGTCCCGCCTCAGAAACCGCAACGATCTCACGGACGACACGCTCGCCATCCTCCTTAATGCAAGCCTCGACTGCCTTTGCGTTTTCGCGGGTCAGGGTTTGCTCGGTGGCGTAGTAGGAACCGCCTTCGCTCCCCAGAATCAAAAATCGGGAAAGTTGCGTCCACTTCGACACAGAGAAGACAAAGCCCCCGGCGGAGTTCTGGACTTGAGAGAGACCCTGAATCGGCTCCGACTGCGGCGTCTTGCCCTTCTTGATCTTTGTTAAATAGCGCATCATGACTTTTCTCCTTTCATAGAGCGATTTCGCATAGAGTCGTGACGGGACTCGAACCCATGACACAAGGCACTCTGATAATCGTCAGCTACCGACCCAAATTGCTTTAGGTAAAAATTTCGCGACGAATTTATCCTCTGTTCTTCCTCTGAACTACACGACCCACACTTTTAGAAAAAGAGGGTAACGACAGGACTCGAACCTGCAACATGGCGCTTAAAAGGCGATAACCGTCAGCGAACGACCCGGCTTCCACCAGATAAGGAACCGCAACGGAAGACCCGCTCTGCCAATTGAGCTACGCTACCCCCATAAAACCTATCTAAAAAACACAAATCACAGAAACATAAAGGAACGGCTTCTCGAACAAAAAGCGTGTTCGGAAAACTTTTCTCCCTTTCCAAATGGAAGAAGAAAAAAGGTGGAGGATTCGCACCTCCGATCTTTGCAGATTACGAGAACCGAAACACAACGGCTCGAAAAACCCATTCCGCAGTAAAAGACAAAGCCCTCCCCGAAAGAGTTGCAGACACGCACAAAAAAAGATTGCCCACCCCGAAATGATTTCGGGGTGGGCAATTCCGCTTATCGAACAGGGGTTCAATCCCTGACATCTATGTGCTTGCTTTTACTCGGACTGGTGAGTGTCAGGGAGTATCAATTTTGCCGGAGATCACTACAGTTGAAAGCACATTATTCTGCTGAATGGTTTTCGCTCTTGTAAGACCTTCCACAACCTGTCCGAAGACGACATAGTTGGTGTTCAGAAAGGCTTGTGGTCCGTCACAAATATAGAACTGTGACCCGGCACTATCACGAGAGGTACTACGCGCCATTGCCACCGCTCCATCTACATGGAGAAGATCATTCGCCTCGAAGTTGATTGTCGAACCGGGTCCACCCGTTCCGGCTGTCCAATCTGAGGGCGGCGAAGTAAGTTTTGTAATCGGGTCGCCCGCTTGCAGAATTCGGGTTGCGGGTGCATTCGGATCGAGGTTGGTCACGCGATGAAATTTCACTCCATCATAAAGCGGGGTATTCGTGGCGGTACCTGCCGTTTTCGTTACCAGCTCGTTGTTGACGACGACACTGTAAGTAGGTGTCCACGTTTTGGTTCCCGTTGCCAGTCCCACAAAATTTGCAACGGTGAGCGGTGCTTTGTCCTGTCGGAGTTCCACCACGTACTTGTTTGTGTTCGCCATCGTGAACACAGCAAAGGGGTTCGTATTGGAAACAGTGACCGGGAATGGGGCGGAAGCAACTCCGTCCACAGTCACAATCAGGTTTTGTGTTCCCTGAGTCAACCCTGCCGGAACCCGAAAGTCAAGCGTACCGCCTGTCCCGGTATCGGCTCCCGTTGCAGTGGCTACGGTTGCCGCAACGCCACCAATCGTGACCCCTATCTGAGAGGTCGTGTTGAGCAAATTCGTGACACGAAGGCGCACGGTTCCGTAAAGGGAAGCATTTTCCAGAGAAGCAATCGAAGTGACCACCGGAGTAGGCGCAACAGCCTGAACGCTCACGGGCGAGGAAACAACTCCGTCAATCGTTGCCGTGACGGTAGCCGTTCCGGCTGAAAGGGCTTTGAGCTGCCCGTTGACAAGTGAGACAACAGAGCCACCCGTGACGATTTGGTAGATGATCGAGCCAGGAGAAACGGCGAGAATGGAACCTGAAGCATCTTTTGCGGTGACGGTCAGGTCTTTCGCCTGTCCTACCGTGATCGATTGCCCGGTAACCACCTGCACGGTTTTGATCGCACCGACATTTGTAAAGATTCCTACGGAAGCCCCACTTCCACCAACCGACACGCTTGCGGCGGCAGTCCCGACAACGGCTCCCATGCCGTCTTTCTGCGCGTAGAAAATGACCGTCAGGTTTTGGATGCCCTGTTTGGCATCTGTCGGGAAGGTAACGGTTTCGGAGTAGGCTTCCGGTGCATCCCTACGATTGACCGTAAGCAGAATGTCCGTGCCACTTGCGGAAGCCGCCCGAAGCGTCGCTTTGAGTGAGAGCGCAGACGCCGGCGCATCAACGGCTCGACTTCGTGCCGCCCAGTTGACTCCGAATGCCACAGCGGTACCATTGTTCGAGGAAGAGTTGTTTCCACTGCCACTTCCTCCGCACCCGGCGAACAACATACTCATCAAACAAAAGAGGGTTAAAAACCCGGCAAACCTTTTCATTTTGTCTCCTTCACTCATGATTTCGAGAATCGTTTTTGAGAGAGAGCCTGTTTTTGCTCTCTCTCAATCCGGGTCATGTTTCGTGAACTCAGGCTACGATTCCTGCTTATCATGTCTTTTCTCAAGGGATGACTAAACTTTTTTTAGCAGAGCCTTCCAGCGTTTCCATGCCTCTTCGCGGGCTTTCTTGTTCGCAGGATTCGCATCGGGTGCCTCCCCTGCCCGCATAAAGCCATGACCTGCCCCCTCGTAGATGACGGGATCATAAGACTTTTTGTCTTTTTTCATCGCTTCTTTGGTGGCAGGAATGGTTGAATTGATACGGTTGTCGTTGCCACCATAAAAACCGTAGACCGGAGCCTTGATACGAAGCAGGCTTTCGGTATCTTCGGGGCTACCGCCATAAAAGACAAAAGCCGCTTTGACTTTTGGATTGTTTGTTGCAAAGCGGAACGTCTGACTGCCGCCCCAGCAAAACCCTGCCACCACCACCTTGCCATTTGCCGAGGGAAGTTTCGTTACATAGTCGGCAATCGCGTTGAGGTCTGCCGTCACCTGTTCGGGTTTCAGACTAGAGATGTACTTGACGGCGGCATCGGAGCCACCGAGTTCTGCTGTTCCGCCGCCATTCGGCGCAAGCCCGGAAAGCAGATCGGGTGCAATCGCAATGTAGCCCGCCTCCGCCAGTTGATCCGCCATGCCGCGTACCCAATCGCTCAACCCGAATATCTCGTGGATAATGATGACGGCAGTTGCTTTGCCCTTTACCTCCGGGTAAACCACGAAACTCTGCACTTCGCGGTTTCCCTGCTTTATTTTTACCCACTCGCCATGACGCGGCGATTTTTCAAGCCGTGCCTTTGCCCAATCCTGCGCGGAAAGCGGAGAAGCCGCTACCATTAGTACCGCCAGCAAACACAAAAGTTGATTCATGTTAAGCCTCTTTTCGTTTTTCTTTTCTACGTCCGATCCTGCCGAAGTTTACCGCCGATTGACCGCTTTTCGCAATTTCATCGTATAATAAAGCATCATCGAACCTATGTTATGATCTTTTGCGCCTTCTCCCTTTGCAAAATCGCCGGGGAAAGTCGCGCAAGACAAAGAAAGAAACCCTTAAATTTATGCCACATGAAACCTTTATGACCGTGAGAGAGGCGGCGGATCGGCTTGGAAAAACGCAAGCCGCCTTCTTCAAAATGTTGGAACGCGGGATCATTCCTGCCTATCGCCGTACAAACGGCTTACTGATTTCTTCGCTCGACCTTGACGCTTACCGCCAGCGCGTCCATGAAGCGCGAATGGAACGCAACACACCAAAGCCGAAAACTCACAAGCGACCGGGGCGCGTCCCCCGCAAATAGCCTTGCGAACCTTGTAGGGGCGTCGCTTGTTGCGCCCTGTCTCAGATGTTGGGGCGTCGCTTATCACGCCCGTTTGTCATTGGAGTGAGTTTGTTGTAGAGTTGAATTTTTACAAACGCCAACGATTTTGTCGTCAATGGTTTATAAATTTCAACGGTCTGGTTTATCCTTGCGCTAAGCACCTTCGGTGAAGGCGTCCTGCCGGGCGCAAAGCATTGGCAAGGAAGATAAAGAGTCAAGGACATTTGCAGTTGCTCCCCTCTCCCGGATTTTGGGGGAGGGGGCAAATCGAGAAAATCTTTACCTCAACACTTAATGCTTAACACTCGATACTTTCCTCTGTGTCTCTCACAAAGTGGGTAATGCGTCACATCATTCAGAAATGCCCTGCGAAACAAAGAGTTTCGCAGGGCATTTTGTGTTTCTACAGGCTTTTGATGCCACAAATTTTTAGTAGTCTCTTGACTTTTCACGTTCTACCGATTATACTTCACTAATCCGATTGATTTAGTCAAGATTAAACCCAGATGAAGACACTCACACACCGCACAACCTGGCTTCTCAAACCTGTTCTTGGCTTTTCCCTGCTCCTGGGAATGGCGGGTTTTTACGGGTCTTCGCCTGCCTCCAACACGGGGACGGGTGCGAGGACAGGGACGCCCGTGCGCCTTGCTCATTTTCCTAATGTGACTCATGCCCCCGCCCTTGTCGGTGTGGCGAAAGGTTTTTTTCAACAAGAATTGGGCAATTCTCCTCTCTCGGTAAAGGTTGTCGCGGCGGGTCCCGAAGCCATGGAAGCCCTACTCGCGGGGGCGATTGACGTGGCATATACGGGTCCGGGACCCGCGATCAATACCTTTATCAAGTCGCATGGAAAAGCCCTGCGCGTGATTTCGGGGGCGTGTGAGGGCGGAGCCTCTCTTGTCGCGGTTTCCACCGCAAACGTTCAAGCGGTACGAGACCTGAACGGAAAGCGCGTAGCCGTGCCGTCACTCGGTTCGACGCAGGATATTTCGCTCCGCTACTTTCTCGCGCAAGCAGGGCTTTCCACAAAAGATAAAGGCGGCACGGTTGAAGTGCTTGCGATCAAACCTGCCGACACGCTTTCCCTGATGAAAAGCGGGCAACTCGATGCGGCGTGGATGCCGGAACCCTGGACTTCGCGCCTGATCGCCGAAGCGGGGGCGAAACTCATTGTCGAAGAGCGTAACTTGTGGAAGCCACAAACCTTTGTTGCAACCGTAGTTGTGGCGCGTACCGATTTTATTCAGAATCACCCCGATCTCGTCGCGGCGATAGAGCGCGGACATCGTGCCTCCGTTGCATG
>JACMPS010000381.1 GCA_014377395.1 Chthonomonadaceae bacterium | reverse complement strand
GCTTGCGGGAAGTTGTCCGGTGACACCCGCCACGCCGACTTTTGCGGCAAGAGCGCGAACAAAAGCGTCAATGTCGGAGGCACGCACAGGCAATTTATGGTCTGCGATCCCGCCGACAAGTGTTGGAGTGGACTCGACGGCGTAGAGACGACACATTTGCGTTTTGTCGGTTCGGACACGACGCTTCTGGCTGAAATCCTGATTGTAGCGGACACTACCGGGCAAGTCGGAGAGGAAATCACCGTCCACCGAGAGAACCACATCGGCTTTATCAAATCGGTACAGCGTGTTCAGCGGACTACCGTAAGCAATTTCAGTGGCTTTGACGGCGTTGTCTCGATTGACCGAGTCGTACTGAATCCACTTCGCTTGCGGGAATTGTGCCAGCAAAGTGTTGATCTGCAATGCCAGCGTGGGGGAGGTGATTGTCTCAGTCAGCAAGCGCAACCCGGCTCCGTTTTTGGAACGCTGATCGGCGAGCTGTTGCTTTGCGGTGTTGAGGAAACTGCTCCACGTCGAGTTTTCACCCTTTCCGACAATATTTTGAGATCGGTTGGGATCGTAAAGGGTAAGGGTTGCCGCCTGCATGATCGCATCGGTTTTGCCAAGCGAGGAGGGATGATCGGGGTTGCCTTCCAGTTTGGTAGGACGCCCTTCGTGACTTTCCATCAAAACGCCGCGTCCGTAGCCGCCCATCGAAATTGTGGTGGCATAGAAAAGGGCTTTGCCCGGAACTAAATCTTCAGGGTTTTTGACGTAGGGAACGATTTTGTCCTGTGGCAGAACACGACATCCTGCCAGCCCTGCGAGTGCAAGGGACGCCCCGGACAGCATCATGAATTGACGGCGATCCATTTCCATGCGAAGGGGTCGTGCCTGTTGCGGGAACTCATCATTCAGAAAACTCTCGAACTCTTCCGTCTCTGCGAGTTCAGAGAGACTGCGCCAGAATTGTTTGCCGTCGCCCTGCGCGAGTTTTGCGCGGACGGTTTCAAGGTTGAGTTGTGTGGGCTTCTCTTCGTTCAACATAATTAATTCCAGTAAGTGTTAAGTGTCAAGTGTTGAGAAAAACTTTGTCGCTCAACACTTAATACTTAATACTTGACACTCTCTTCTTATCGGTGACAGATCGAACAGTCGGTCAATTGCTTGGTTTTGATGCCGTATTGCTTGACGAGGGCTTTGCCTTCTTCCAGTTCTTTGCCTTCACGCGGAACCAATCCGCCATGTCGAAGCAATTCCGTCTCGCGACGGGTCACGCCACGCCCGACATAGTTGTTGGCGGAGGTGCGCTGTCCACGCTCGTAGAGACTGAAAACGTCTTCGCGCTTACCGACGAATTTTTCCGGGTTACGGTGACATTCAAGACACCAGACCATGTGAAAGTACTGACCTTTGTAGGTCATTTGCATTTTCTGAATGGGTCCGTGACAGGTGTTACAGTTCAAGCCGCGATTGATGTGAATCGAGTGATTGAAGTAGACGAATTCAGGGACTTTGTTGATCAGATTCCACTTCACAGGGGTATTGGTGCGATAACTTTCGCGCATCGGATCGAGAAGCGGCGAGTTTGTCCAAATTTGTGAGTGGCACGACATACACGTTTCCGAAGCGGGAACGTTGGAGTGCGCGGCTTTCTCGACAGAGGTGTGGCAGTAGCGGCAATCAATTCCGAGTTCGTTCACATGGTGTTCGTGACTGAACGGAATCGGTTGATCGGGTGCTACGCCCACCTTTGTGTTAAAAGAGGAGCGACTGATTGCGGACGCGCCCATGATGACTGCGACGGGACCTGTGACGGCAAGTAGAACGCCCAATCGAGCGAGTGTGTTGAAACCGGGATGAAAAATTTGAGCCATAATTTAGGTTCACTTTGCACGGTCAGCACAATCGCCGACTACTCTTGTCGGAGATTGTGCGTTTTTTCACGATGTACGCGAATGAATAAGTCCCGCTTATCGGGACACGCCATTACTATACCTTAGTCTAATCAGTGGCGTCAAGCAATTGCCATAGGATTTGGGGGAGAGTACACTCTTTTTTACGCCTGAGTGGTGATTTGAGTTTGCACCGATGTCCGTATCGATTTTAATTTGAGTTTACCTTGAAGCCCCTAAAGAGTATCGGGAAATCGCGACGTTTCTTCACCCTTTTTTCACTCTTATTTCGTTTCGCTTTCAGAATTTTGTTCTGACTCTGTATACCCGTTTTTTTGCCGGATTCAGAGTGTTTTTCGATTCAGCGTGATTATTTTTTCGTTTGTGCGTGATTAAGGGGTTGCAGATTATTGCTTGCATAAGCAGGGCTACTTCTTATGCACATTTTATGTACATTTGCGGGAGTGTCGTACTATTTCTAGAGAGGAGGAAATGCCGGATCGAAAATCCGGCACGGTGTCAGGCGGCTTTGGGCAAATAGGTCTGCGGAAGATTCAAGACTAAGTTTTGTTCAAGTTGTTCCGTAAGATGTTGCTCCATTGCTTCGGTGTCGAGGGGACGCGCAAAGTAGTAGCCCTGTCCTACAGAGCAACCCAGTTTTTGCAGGTCGGTGAGCTGCTGAATCGTTTCGATCCCCTCCCCGGTCACGTCCATACTGAGGGCAGTAGAAAGTGTGATGATCGCCTGAATCACAGCGGTTGCCTCCGGGTGATCTCCTAAGCGACTCACGAAAGCGCGGTCAATCTTCACGGTATCGAATGGAAATGCACTTAGAGTTGCCATTGAGGAATAGCCTGTGCCGAAGTCATCAATGGCGAGTTTGACGCCCATTGCTTTCAGACACTTGAGTTTGATAATTGCGTCTTCGATGTCGGTTATCATTATGCTCTCAGTGATTTCCACCTTCAGGGCTTCGGCGGGCAAACCTGTCCTCTCCAAAATATCGCGGATTCGATCTACAACGTCTGCCCCACGTAATTGCTTACCCGACAAATTCACACTAATTGTAAACCCCCGTCCTCCCCGCAACGGGGCGTCGAAAGTGTCTCGCCACTCTTTTGCCTGTCCGCACGCCCTTTCCATGACCCAGTAACCGAGCGGAATAATTAAACCCGTCTCTTCGGCTATCGGAATAAAGCGTCCCGGCGAAACCAAGCCTTCACCCGGTCGTTCCCAGCGAACGAGGGCTTCCGCTCCGATAAGCATTCCAGTTTTCAGATCAATCAGCGGTTGATAATGAACCTGGAATTCTTCTCGCTCTAACGCTTGCCTGAGACCGATTTCAAGTTCGATGCGTTCGGTCAGGCGGTCATTCATGCTCGGCTCGAAAAGGGAGTAACGGGCTTTTCCGTTTGCTTTCGCGTGGTACATTGCGGTGTCGGCGTCGCGCAACAGTACGTCCGGTGAGAGATTTCTCTCTTCCGTGTAGGCAATACCGAGACTGAAAGAAGAAAAGTAGTCGCCTCCCGGCAACGAAAACGCTTTTGACATCGCCGCCATGATCCGTTCAGCAATAGCAACAGACTCTTCGGCGGCACTCAGGCTTTCGATGAGAAGAACAAATTCGTCTCCACCGAGGCGAACAACGGTATCGCCCTGGCTAACGCAATCGAGAAGACGGAGAGCGGTTTCTCTGAGCAGCTCGTCTCCTGCCTCATGCCCAAGAGTGTCATTGATCGTCTTGAAGTTGTCGAGATCGAGAAAGCACACGGCGAGACTGCTCTGAGACGGGGAAAGAGGGGAGAGAGTTGTCTCCCGGCACTGCTGAATTTGTTGAAGGCGGTTCATCAAAAAGGCGCGATTCGCCAGTCCTGTCAACGCATCGTGCATCGCCTGATGCAACATCTGACGGGTACGTTCTTGTATCGTGTCTTCGAGTCCAAAATTTTGTTTTTGGAGTTGCGCCTGAATTTTTTCGAGATTGAGGGTTGTGCGTTCCAGTTTCGCCAACATTCCGTTCACTCGTCCGGCAAGATGACCGAGTTCATCGCGACCTCGAAGCGCAACCCGCGTGATTGCTGTTCCCCCTTCTCCGATTTTTTCGACCTGATGGGTTAAAAGTGTAAGGCGCGAAAGTACGGAGGTTTCCAGCACCAGAAAAACCACGATTGCAAGCACCAGTGCAAAAATAAGGAAGAGGCGGGTGACATACAGAATTGTGGTCTTTCCCTGCTGGTAAATGGCGCGTGGTTCCGTTATCCGAATTAGCAGGGCGGGCTGACCCATGACATCTCGAATCAATGTGTAGCCCACGATTTGCTGCTCGTCAAGGGGTCGAGTCGGAATGAGGTCGGAGTGAGAAACGGTCTGCAATGCTTTCTGATCACTCGATGAGAGTAGGGGGGAGCCAACAGGAATGATCTTAAATTCAAGATGAACGTCAGAGGCGATAGACTTCAGCTTTGCCGCATCCAGATAGCGCACGAAGACAAGCCAGCCTCGTGAGGGACCTTTTTTCTCTGTCGTCAAAATAGACCGCATTGCGACAAACGCGGGAGCGGCGGAGGTAAGGACGATCCCGCTCTTCTCTTCGTCTGGTTTAAGAAGATCAATCCCACATTGCTTCATTACCTCTCTGGAAGCAGGGATGGGAAGGTCGAAAAAACGTTTGGTTCCAAAAGAGAAAAAAAGGTGTTTGTCAGGACGAATATAGAAAATTAGATCAGTTTTCATTACCAGCAAACCCGTATCAACGAGATTTGATTTGATATAGGCTTTGTTTCCGTCCCTCATAAATTCATAGGTGTCGTTCCAGTAAGCCCAATCAGGACTTTTCTCCTCCAGAGACACACCTGCTTGTATCAGGGCGTCTCGTACCCGGCGTGTGTCTTCCTGAGTATCTTCACGCTCTAAACGCAGGTAACTTTGCATTAGAAGTCTTGTAGAGAGTGTGTAAACCCCCAGCGTCAGAATGACGAATGCCAGACACAGAGACAGACAGAGTTTCACTCTAATTTTCATAAAACTCTTTCGGCATACTTCCCCCTCAAGACAAAGAAAGTGTTGCGTTCCAATTTGACCTTTTGTGAAATTTCACACATCATTATTGGAAAATCCGTGAACTTCTTAAGGGGACAGACGATGGACAAAGACATTTCTTTATCGAAAAGGACAAGTCGCGCTTTTTCGCTCAGGAAAATGCGGAGAAAGGAATTTGTCTTGCACAAAGAGAAAAGGAAAAACAAGAGAAACAGGAGAGGACAATCTTCACCTCAACACTTAATCCTCAACACTCGACACTTTCCTCGATTGATCTCAGTTTGACTTTCCGTTTTTGTGCTATAATGGCGCAACAGAGACCTGGTGTAAAACCTGTTTTCAAGGAGCGTGTAACGTGGGAAAGATTGATACGTCTGACTTTAAGAATGGTGTTTCGTTTTTGATTGAGAACGAAATCTTCACGATCATCTGGTTTCAGCACCACAAGCCCGGCAAGGGCGGTGCCGTCATGCGAACGAAACTCCGAAACCTCCGCACAAGTGGCATCGTAGATAAAACATTCAATGCCGGAGAAAAATTCGAGCAAGCAATTCTCGACCGCTTCCCGATGTCTTACCTGTACAAAACCGATGAGTCCTACGTGCTGATGCACCCGGAGACATTCGAGCAATCCGAAGTCCCTGCGTCTCTTTTTGGAGACGGCATCAAATATCTCAAGGACGGCATGGAAGTGAACGTCATTGAGCATGACGGCAAATTGTTGGGTGCGGAACTTCCCTTTTTCGTCGAACTGGAAGTCGTTGAGACCGACCCGAACTTCAAGGGCGACACCTCCTCCGGGGGCGGCAAACCCGCCAAACTGGAGACGGGTGCGACGGTTACGGTTCCCTTTTTCGTTTCTGTGGGTGACAAAGTTAAAGTAGATACGCGCACAGACACCTACCTGGAGCGTGTCAAGTAGAGCGGGGTCTGGGAAGTAAGACCGAAAGAAAACCTGTCTTTTGAGTGTTGCTTTTCTGTTTTCCCTTCACAGGAGATCGTGATGTCTATCCAGCGAGGCGGTGCAAGTCGTGACAATGATGCGATTTTGCAAACCGTCACCGATATTGCCACCAAAGTTTTTCAGATCACAATCGTTGCGACGATCCTTTTGTTGGGTTGGCTTTTATGGGGAATGTTCTCCGGGAAACTTGCCGACACACCGAAAATGCCTCGTATCGAACAGGCACAGGCACTCCAGACGGTACAAATGATCACGACATGGCTTCGGATCAGCCTGATCGTCAACCTGATTTCGGTGTGCATTCTCTTTTATGAAGTCACGGTGGTTCCCGTCATTTTGCTTTCGATTGCCGGGTTCCTTGCTTTTGGTTTGCAATATATTGCGGACTTTGTGGGCGTGGACAATCGCAGTTTCAGAGCCGCCGGAGCCTCTGCAACAGGTCTCAAAACAATTTATTTCTGTGCGATGGCTCTTGCGGTTCCCGGCGTAATACTCATAATTCGTAATATTGTGATGAACGTTCTCTCAGCGCGAAACGGGGACGATCTCGTTTCACAGTATGGGCAGACGGTCACTCCTGAAGAAAACACGCCCCGTGCCGCTCTCGGTGTGATTGCAAAGTGCTGGCAGTTGCCGTTCTGTCGTGCCGGGGTTCGCAAAACTTGCCCGATTTATCATGCCCGAACGAAATGTTGGAAGCAACAGGTCGGGTGTATGTGTGAGGAGAATATCATTCGCCTTTCGATGCGCGACGACAAGGAAGACGCGCCGCCAACCGTTGAAATGCAGAAGAATCAGGGGTTTGTCGCTATTGGAGACCTGATCACCAATCAGGAAAAGGAAATGGCGAAGACCCTGCCGACGAAAGCGGGACCGCGTGGAGTTCGTATTCCCGTCAATCCGAACCTGACCCCGCAACAGAAAAAACAGCGTTGTCACAACTGCATCATTTACAATGAGCATCAGCGTGAAAAGTACAAATTCTTTGCGCCTGTGATCACTCTGCTGGTTCCGTTGCTCGTCTATTTGCAGTATAAGCCAATCCGAGAAATGATCAAAAATGTCCTGAACGGCGTAAGTGGTCTTGTTTCAAGAGCCGCTCTTACCGGTACCTCTTCGGGACACAACGGACTTACTGCTCAGATTACCGGATCATTTACCGCAGAATTGATTTTGATTATTGCGCTGACACTGGTGATCCTGACTTACGCACTTCGTGCGTTGGAATATTGTGTGTTTAAGATTAAGATTTAGAGGAAAGTGTTAAGTGTTGAGCATTGAGTGTTGAGTACAAGTTGTGTAACTTGGTGCTTAACACTTTCTACTCAACACTCTAACTTACATTTTATGGAAATTGCCGAACTGGAACGGTTGGTCGCTCTTCTACAGAATTCCCACATCAGCGAACTCACACTTCGCGAGAATGGGGCAAGGGTGACGATCAGGAAAACACCGGAAGCGGTTTTGCCGCCGATTGTCACCTACCCGGTTTCTGAATGGACGGAGGACGAGGAATACTCACCCGATTTTGTGAGTGAGGAACTGTCCGACATTGCCGAGATTACGGCTCCGCTCGTGGGGTTTTTCCGGCACGTCAAGCCTGTTGTCGGGTTGGGGGCAATGGTGAAGCAGGGGCAGACTATTGGTATTATTGAGGCAATGAAACTGATTACGGAAATTCCCTCTCCGATTTCCGGGGTTGTTGACGATGTTTGTGTCGAGGATGCGATGCCCGTCGAGTACGGTCATCTTCTCTTCACGATCAAACCCGCTTGAGTCAAACCGACACAATCATTTCGCATCCGCATGGGAATCGAGTGCCCCCTGCGAAAAAGAAGAACAGACATGAAAACACCCTTAAAATCTGCGTTCTCACTGATCGAAATTCTCGTGGTGCTGGTGATTGTTGCGTCACTGAGTGCAGGTCTTTATTCTTTCTATCTAGGGAAGGGCGGCGGCAAAACGGCAGACGGAAAGCGCATCGTCACCCCAAAAACCAAAGCCTACGACACGTCTTGCGCGAATGGTCTGAGCCAGGTTCGCCTATCCATCCAAACCGCAATGTCCTCAGACACCGAAGGCGAGAAGTTTCCCGCCTCGCTCTCTGAACTCAAACTTCCGTCCGAAGTTTTGATGTGTCCTGACGGAAAAGAAAAATACACTTACGATCCTCAAACCGGAGTGGTACATTGTCCCCACTTCGGTCACGAAAAATTATAAAGAAGTCTGAAGAAGTGTTGAGCGTTTCATCTCAACACTTAACACTCAACACTTAACACTTTTTATGTTCAAGAAAATTTTAATTGCTAATCGCGGCGAAATCGCCGTTCGTATCATTCGTGCCTGTCGCGAAATGAAAATCAAGACCGTTGCCGTCTACTCCACTGCCGATGCGAACTCACTCCCCGTGCATCTCGCTGACGAGTCCGTATGTATCGGACCTCCCGCACCCAAAGATTCCTATCTCAACGCACCGAATATCATTTCCGCCGCACACATTACCGGAGCCGAGGCGATTCATCCCGGCATCGGTTTCCTCTCTGAACGCCCCTCGTTTGCAGAGGCTTGCGAGGCGTGTGGCGTGAAATTCATTGGACCCTCGGCGGCTAGCATGGAGCGCATGGGCGACAAGTCTGCAGCTCGTACCACGATGCTGAAGGCGGGCGTTCCGGTTGTGCCGGGAACAGGCATCATTACTTCGGTGCAGGAGGCGGCGGAATTTGCGGCAGGTGCAGTTTATCCGGTGCTGGTAAAAGCGGCTTTCGGGGGCGGCGGGCGCGGGATTCGGTTTGTACAAAACGAGGAAGAGTTACCTGCGGCAATTGAAATGGCACGGGCGGAAGCACTGGCAGCGTTTGGAAATGGCGACGTGTATATGGAAAAATTCGTCGAGGAACCCCGTCACATTGAGGTGCAGGTGATTGCGGACGAACACGGTCATGTG
>JACMPS010000380.1 GCA_014377395.1 Chthonomonadaceae bacterium | reverse complement strand
GCGGTCTTTAGACCGTTGACCACAAAACCGTCTAAATTCATCGAACCGTTGACGAACCCCCTCCCCCAAAATTCGGGGGAGGGGAGTCAAGACGGCTTCATTCAATCTCTGACGTAAGGGGAGGCAGAGCCAGCTCTGAATATGGGTGTTAGCGTAGGTCGAGAAAGGCGACTTCTTCCGGCGTTAGTTTGACTTCGGAGGCGGCAACGTTTGCCTTCATTTCCGCCGGGGTTGCGGAACCCACAAGTGCGAAAATCTCCAGTGGATAGGAAAGCACCCACGCGAGAGCGATCTGTGGCACGGTCAGTCCCCGCTTTGTTGCGAGTTCTTTCACACGATCCAGACGCTCGAAATTCTGCGGATAAGCGTAGGACTTGATCACGAGTTTCTCGAAATAATCACCGTTTTCGCGGAAATGCTCGATGTTGTCTCGCTCGAATTTGCCGGACCAGAACCCGCCTGCCATGCTTGACCAGGTGAAAAGCGGCATTTTATTTTCCGCGTACCATGCCCTTGATGCGTTGTTCTGGGGGCCACTGATCGTGACGCAATCCTCCCAGGGTTCTTCCACCTGCTCCGCCAACGAGAAGTTCGGGGAGGACGCCGCAAAGCCGAGTTGCCCCGATCCCGCCGCGTAATCGTTAGCCGCCTTCAAGCGAGTCGTTGTCCAGTTGGAGCCACCGAACGCGCGAATCTTGCCCTCTTTGACGTAGCCGTTCAGCGCGTCTACAATTGGTTCGACGGGATAGTCCGGGTCGTCACGGTGAAGCACATAAAGGTCAATATAGTCTGTTTTCATGCGGGCAAGCGTGTCGTGCAACTCCGTCCCGATGTCGTAAGGCGTGACACGGCGTCGCAAATCGCTGTGATGACAGCCTTTTGCGAGGACGACTACCTTTTCGCGCAGATCTCTTGCCTTCATCCAGCGTCCCAGAAACGCATCTTTCCCGCCATAAATGTAGGCGGTATCAAAGGCATTGATCCCCAACTCGAATGCCGCATCCATGAGCGGAAATCCCTCGTCGTCCTTGTCCGAAATCTGAATGGTTCCCTGCACAATGCGTGAAATGGGCTTTTCAACGCCCGAAACGTGTCCGTATTCCATTTTAAATCCGCTCCTGTAAATTGTATGGGTTGTCAACCTGATCAGTCCGCGCAGGTGAACTTTGCGCTTTTCCAGCCGGGGAATTCATCTCCCGTTAGAAATGCTCTTTCAACACTCTTTCTAAAAATCCTCTACTCCATTGGGTAGGTAAGACCGATTTGAGTGCGGATCGTGTCCAGCGTTTTCATGATGGCGAGAGTTTCATCGAGAGTGATGAGTGGCGACTCTTTTAAGCCTGCCCGCAGACATTCGGCGACGTGTTGCGCCTCGAATTGAAAGCCGCTTCCGCCCGTGAACTCGTCTTTGATCGTCTCCGGCTCTTTGCCGCTTGCGTAGACGGTCAGGGATTTAGGACACCACCAGGGCGAATGAACCTCAAGGCGACCGTTTGAGCCGAGAACGGTGGCTTTCTGTGCGGTGTTCACCTGGAGAGAGGTGTGCAACACGCCGAGTGCGCCCCCCGCAAATCCCAATAAAATTCCGGTGTTCTCGTCTACGTTTGTTTTGCCGAACGTGGAAAGGGAAGCGATTTTTTCCGGCGTTCCGAAGAACATCTGTGCGAGGGAAACCACATAGACACCGACATCGAGCAACGCCCCTCCCGCAAGTGCCGGATTGAAGAGTCTGCCGTCGGGGTTGCCCAGTTTCAGCGCACCGTCCTCATCGGTATCGCCGCCCTTAAAGCCGAAATCCGCTTCGATCAGTCGGGGCTTGCCGATGGCGCCACTTGCAACGAGTTCTTTTGCTTTGCGGAGAAGGGGGAAGCAACGCGACCACATCCCTTCCATAAGAAACACGTTGAGGGCGCGGGCTTCGGCGATCACCTCTTCCGCTTCGGCGAGGTTGACGGTAAAGGGCTTTTCGCAGAGAACGGCTTTCCCGGCGCGAAGAGCGAGAAGGGTGTGTTCTTTGTGGTACGGGTGGGGCGTAGCGACGTAAACGGCGTCTACGTCCGGGTCGGAAACCAGTTCTTCGTAAGAGCCATAGGCTTTCGGTGCGCCGTACTTCTCGGCATATTTCGTGGCTTTAGCGACATCGCGAGAGCCGACTGCATAAATTTGGTGATCGGAAAGGGGCTTCACATCGTCACCAAAACGGTTGGCGATGGAACCGGGTCCGAGGATACCCCACTTCAGCGGCGAGTATTCATTTGACATAGGTTTCAGGTTTCCTTCTGGGAATAGCGGGAATGGGTCTGACGTGCGCTCCGTGAACAGGAACATGATCGCTCATGATTTCACTTTTAGGGAATGGAGGCACGGACAAGAGAAAGTATACCGAAAAAGCGTCGGTTCCAGAGTGTTTCGGTGGGATCAAAAGATCAGATATGTCTTAGAGGGTGTTAAAAAATGTCTTTGCTCAGAGCGAAAACTGAGGGTATTGTGTCCGAAGGACACGGGGCGGAACGCCTCTAGCGCGGACTTCAGTCCTGCGGAAAATACATCCACTCTACTTTTTCAACTTCTTACCCTCCCCGCGGAACTGCACGGACACAAAAGGGTCAGAAAAGGATTTATCGCAAATTTAATCATAATTTAACATTCCCTTAATAATTTTGTCTACCTTCATGAAGAAAAGCCGTGTAAACTAAAGGTGCCGAGCTGTTTGCTAGACCTCCTGAAAGGATGCTTTCGATGAAAAAAACAATTGTGCCGTTTTTGACGGTAGCGATCTTACTCTTCTCAATGAGTGCAAGTCATGCGAACACCTACGAACTCCATATCACCAAACGACAGTTTGTTGCAGGTGAGCCAAATGCGATCTATGAGACGACCATTGGGCAAACCGCAAGCGTGACAATTTCCAGCCGATGCAGATACAGTTGTAAAAACCTTGATAGCCGAGAACGTCATGCTTCCATGCATTGGCAACCGAACGTCAACCTTATTTCGTTGCCTCCCACGCGAATTATCGTTGGCTCTTACGGTGAAAACCGCTATGATATGTATGTGGTGATCCCGGAAGGGGAGAGTTGGGTGAAAACGGATGACATTCTGACGTTTACCGTTGCCGCCCCCTAATTGGCTAAAACTCGGACACCAAATGCATTGGATTTTGTCTTCAACAAAGAAGCATTCCCGTGTTTTGCATCCAGTCCATGCAGGTGGACTTCGCGCTTTTGGAGCCGGGGAATGAATTCCCCGGACTCTCTTAAGGCTCTTGAAATCCGATTCGCTAAGGGACAAGATAAGCCCCTTGCATAAGGGGGAGGAATAGGAATGATACGCCAACTCCTGAAGAATTGGAAAACTTTTTATCAATGATCTTGCTTCCCCACGGAAAATCTGCATAAGGTACAATAAGGGTATGGCTCAAACCTTTATTAAAATTGATAATTTTCTGATTGTCGAGACGGTGGAACCCGATAGCCCCGCACAGCGTGCCGGGGTTCAATCGGGCGATCTGTTGCGCGAGATAGACGGAAAACCGATTCTCGACATTCTCGATTACCGCTTTCATGCCGCCGAAAGTCGTCTGACGCTGACGCTACAGCGTGGCGAAATCCTCCTCACGGTGCCGCTACGCAAAGGCGCGAATGAGGAAACCGGAATCGGATTTGAGTCCGATCTCGGAGACAAAATTCACACCTGCAAAAACAAGTGCGTGTTCTGCTTTATTCATCAGCAGCCTAAAAAGATGCGTCGCTCACTTTATCTCATGGACGACGATTTTCGCCTCTCGTTTATGCACGGCAACTATGTGACGCTGACCAACCTTTCTGACGAGGAATGGGCGCGAATCAAAGAGCAACGGCTTTCTCCGCTTTATGTTTCCGTTCACGCCACCGACCCCGAACTGAGGCGCGTGATGCTGGGACGCAAAGAACCGACGCCGATTTTGCCGCAATTGCGCGAACTCGCCGACAACCGCATTGATGTTCACGCGCAAATCGTCCTTTGTCCCGGCTTGAATGATGGCGTCAATCTGGAAACTACTCTTCGCGCCCTTGCCCTTGAACACCGAGAGGCGACAGGCAAGCGAGCCGGGGTTCAGTCCGCCGCAATTGTTCCGGTGGGAATGACTCGCTTCCGCGAACGTCTGCCGCAACTCGAAAAAGTGGAACGAGACTATGCACGGGACACGATTGCCACCGTCAACGCCCTTGAAAATCAATTTAATAAGCAACTCGGAACCCGCTTTGCATGGCTTGCGGACGAGTGGTATCACATCGCTGGATTGCCCTATCCCGGCAAGGCGCACTACGAGGATTTCCCGCAACTCGAAGATGGCATCGGGACGGTGCGGCTGTTTCTCGAAGACGCGAAGTGGGTCAGCAAACGCTTACCTTTGAGTGTTCCGGTTCCGCTCAGGGCAACACTCGTCACGGCGGAACTTCCTTCAACGATTGTCAAAGAGTTTGCGTCTCGCTTAAACGGAATCGAAAACGTCGAAGTCAATGTCTGCGTAGTCAAAAATGATTATTTCGGGGGTGACATTCATATCGCGGGGCTACTTACTTCGCAGGATATTCTCACCTATTTGCGGGCTTTCTCCGACCGACACGCTACCGTGTATCTTCCGAAAATTTGTCTTCGTGACGATCTTGTGTTTTTGGACGATGTGACTTTGGAGCAACTGCGAGACGACTCAGGAATGGACATTCGCATTACGGGCAACACACCCCGCGAACTTTGTGAAGCGATGGGATTGCTGAATCCCACCCGCGCCGGAGAGGGAAAAGCGGGTCATTGGATGATGGAGGAATCGGTACGCTAGCATGACTTCCCGCAACACCTCTTCGCCCTCTCGCACGACTTCTCCAAAAACTGCCGTTCCCAAAACGGAAGAGTTTTTTAATCGTGAGCTCTCCTGGCTTTCCTTTAATGCTCGTGTGCTGGAGGAAGCTGCAAACCCGATCAATCTGCTTTTGGAGCGCCTTAAATTTCTCTCGATTTTCGCGAATAATCTTGACGAATTTTTCATGATTTATGTGCCGGGGATGAGGGCGCGTCTCGATGAGAGTGCGACAAACGGAGCGCACGAAGTTGCGTTCACCTCACGCTTGAAGGCAATCCGCGAAAAACTCCTTCCGATGTTGGAGCGGCAAGCAACGATCTTCACAGAGATCATGCACGAACTGGAGGCTTATGGTGTGCGGTTACGCCATTATGCCGACCTGACCGACGCGCAAAAGTCAAAACTGGAAGCCTACTTCGAGGCGGAAGTTTTTCCGGTTCTCACCCCGCTTGCCGTTGATCCCGGTCATCCTTTTCCCTATATTTCCAACCTGAGTTTAAGCCTTGCCGTCAAGGTTTATGATCCTATTTTGCATACAAACCACTTTGCCCGTGTGAAGGTTCCCGGTTCACGGGTGTTGCCCCGTTTTGTGCCGTTGGAGACGGAAGGGGATGGCGCGAAGTGGCAGTTTGTGTTGCTGGAAGAGGTGATTACGGCGCATATCAGCTGGCTTTTTCCGGGCATGGAGGCACAGGCGGTTTATCCGTTTCGTATCACCCGCAACTCTGATCTCGAACTGACGGAAGAGCCGAATGGCGATCTGTTGGAGATGATCGAGGAGCAACTTTCTCAGAGGCGTTTCGGGGAGGTAGAGCGAATCGAACTCACGGCAGAAATGCCCGCCGAGATTCGTGACACGATTGTGCGTGAACTCGAAACCGCAGAGCAGGAAGAGGTTTATGCAATCCGCACAGTCCTCAATATGGTAGATTTTTTCGCGCTTGCCGCCCTCGACATCCCTGAATTGCACGACCCGCCTCATCACCCCGCTGTTCCTCTTCGCTTGCGGGGAGTCACCGATATTTTCGCCGAAATTCGTAAAGGCGACATCCTGTTGCACCACCCCTACGAGACATTTTCCTCCGTCACCGATTTTATTGTTGCGGCGGCGAATGACCCGCAGGTTCTCGCGATCAAGCACACCCTTTACCGCACTTCCGGCGACTCCCCGATTTTGCAAGCCCTGATCGATGCGGCGGACGAGGGAAAACAGGTGGCTTGCCTTGTCGAACTGAAAGCCCGCTTCGATGAGGAGAATAATATTACGTGGGCAAAGCAATTGGAAAAGTACGGTGTTCATGTAGTGTACGGATTGCTCGGCTTGAAGACGCACTGCAAGGTAACGCTGGTGGTGCGGCGTGAGGAAGACGGATTGCGCCGCTATCTGCACGTTGGTACGGGAAACTACAACCCGAAAACGTCGGCGATTTATACTGACATCGGCGTGCTGACCTGCGAACCGGAAATGGGGGCGGATGCCACCGACCTCTTCAATTATCTGACCGGGTACGCTCGCCGTCACGCCTACCGAAAATTCCTTGTGGCTCCCGTCACTCTGCGAAGCGAAATCCACCGCTTAATTGTGCAGGAAACCGAGCGACACTCTCCCGAAACGCCGGGGCGTATCGTGGCAAAGATGAACTCCCTCGTTGATCCACCTTTGATTCGCGCCCTTTACGCCGCCTCACAAAAAGGAGTACAGATTGACTTGATCGTGCGGGGGATGTGCTGTTTGCGTCCCGGCGTTCCGGGTCTTTCCGAGAACATTCGGGTGATCAGCGTGATCGGGCGGTTTCTGGAGCATAGCCGGATTTTCGCGTTTGGAGAGGGAGAGCGGCAGGAGGTTTTCTTTGGCTCCGCCGACTGGATGTCCCGCAACTTAGACCGTCGCGTCGAGGTGGTGGCTCCTCTGACCGACCCGGAATTACGAAGCGAGATCACCGAAAATCTGCTTCCGATCATCTTGAACGATAACTGTCAGGCATGGGATTTGCTCTCCGACGGCACCTACAAACGCCGCAAGCCCGCCCCCGATGAACCCCGGCGTAGCTCTCAACAAATGCTCGTCGAACGGTACCGATGAAATCTTTGCTTTAATGAGACAGCCATAAGATTTAGAGGCAAATGCGGAAAGAGGGTTGTCGCTCTTTCCGCTTCTTTGTCTTGTGGACGAGTGTAGAAATAAATTCGATGAAAGAAGCCTCCTACATGCCTACTGCTCCGAAGACTTCCCCCGCGTATGACCGTGTGACTCGTCTCTATCAATTCCTGCAAGCCTTAAATCGTAGTCGGATTGTCGCCACTTACTCAGTAAGCGATTACGTTTGGGGCTTATCTTATCGTGAGATGCCTCAACACGCTGACATCCATTTCGCTACTCCTGAAGATGAAGAAGAAGCATATGTCCGCGTGAAACGCCCGGAACTCATTGTCTGTCCGCTATTACCTGAGTTATTGCGGGAGTGGGTACAAATAGGTTGGGAAAGAATAGATGGCAAGCCCGTCTTTGTTTCTTCACTGGAGCGTGGAAGAGACGAGGAGGGAAATCTTGTTCAGGAGACATTCGAGAGTTCTCATGCACGCATTATCGCAAAAAACACATGGCTTGTCGAGCGTGAAAAATGGGTAAGTGTAGAAACACCTGCTTACGAAACAATGAAGGTTTTCGAGCGGCTCTATACGCTTTGGGGAACTCTGCAACGCGACCCGGACAAATATGAACTTATTCTCGGTGACGGAATCCTCGGTTGGAAACGGGGTGAAACTCACATTGAGCATCCCTTGCTACTTTGCCGGTTGCAATTGGAATTCGACGCGAAACTGCCGGAGTTTCGACTAACACCGACTGACCGTCCCGTTACTTTTGCGAATTCGCTCTTTCAATCTATGGCAGACGTAGAAAGTAAATCTGTTTCCAGACTACGTGAAGAGGCAAAAGAAAGCGAGATCCATCCCCTTGGTGGCGAAGAAGTAAATGCTTTTCTGAGCAGTGTCGCTACGACGCTTTCTTCTCAGGGACGTTTCGTGGAGGAGGTACCGAAGACTGCTGAAAGTTATCCGCAACTGTGGCGTAGTCCGGTCATTTATCTTGCACCTAGAAATGGCGGCTACGAAAAAGCCCTCGAAGACATTCTCGCCGACCTCGAAAGTCGAAACGCTTTAGGGCTGGAATTGCCCGACCATTTGGCTCGCATCGTTGGAGCAACTAACTCCAAGCCTGCCTCTTCCTCTTTGTATGACGGTACGAATGCGTTCAGCGGAGCATCATCTGACGGCACAACAACTGATATCCTTTTTACGAAACCCGCCAATAGGGAGCAGGAACAAATTGCCGAGAGGCTGGAGCGACATGGGTGTGTGCTGGTGCAGGGTCCGCCCGGTACTGGCAAGACACACACGATTGGAAATCTCATCGGACACCTGTTGGCACAGGGCAAAACGGTTCTTGTTACCTCACACACCCCCAAAGCCCTTCGTGTTTTGCGCGAACAGGTTGTGCCGGAACTTCGCTCTCTTTGCGTTGCCGTATTGAACGACGGCAAAGACAGCCGCTCACAACTAGAAGCATCCGTTTCTGCAATCGTTGAAAAACTTCAATCATCGAGTGTGGAGGATTTCGTTAAACAGGACCAACAACTCACTAAAGCCCGCGAAAGCATCCAGACAAAACTCCTCAAGGTAGAAAGTGATCTGCTTCAAGCAAATGCAAACGAATATCGAGATGTTGTTTTTGAGGGACGGGCATTCACTCCTACTGCGGCGGCGAAACACATTACCGCTGGAAAATCTGCTCACGATTGGATACCTGGTGATGTTTTAGAGGGATCTTCGATTCCTCTCTCCCCCGTTGAACTCGCGGAGCTTTACGCACTCAACGTAAAAATTGATCCTGATGAAGAGAGGCAACTTTCGCTTACTCTTCCAGACATGGAGTGCCTGATGTCACCCGAAGTGTTCGCTCAAACGTTGGAAGTTCGAGAGAAGGCTAATGGAAAAAAAGCGTTTCTGACAGCGAATCTCTGGCGGCATGAACTCCATTCCCAACATATTCCACTACTGGAGCAAGTCTTGCAAAGTCTAAAAAAGACGACTGAGACTCTTCATAGTGCCGAGAAGTGGGAAGCCGAACTTATGGAGCGCGGCGATGATAAGGCAACCCGCGAACGCTTCAACGAACTTTTCGCTTTGATTGATGAAACTGAGAAAGAGGGCGACCAGGCAGAAGCGGCATTTCTCAACTTCGCGCCTGAATTTCACGTGGACGGCAGTGCAGAAGATCATGCGCTGATACTCGAAGAGGTAATTGTACACCTCAAGTCAGGAAGATCACTTAACCCTCTTACGTTATTGACCCGCAGAAAATGGAAGGATTTTCAGAACAGTACGAAAGTGAAGGGACGTAAGCCAGAGACGCTGGAGGCGTTCGAGGCATTGCAAACACAGGTCGCTATTCTGCAAAAACGGGAACAACTGGCGAGGCGATGGGTATTGCAAATGCAATCGCTCGGCGGAGATGCACTTTCGGTGGAAGATACACGCATGGAGAAGGCGTGTCGGCGGTTCGTTCCGCGCATCGGGGCAGCACTTGATTGGAAGAAAGCCTCATGGCTTTCAACACAAGTTGCTCTTGCCCAGTGTGGCTTCTCTCAAGAACCTTTCGAGACGATTTTTCGCAACGAAACAGAGACAAGTGCAAAGCGGTATGCACCCAGAGTAGAACGTTTGATTGCTGAGGTTGAAGCGAGACTCGCGCAACACGAAGTAGCAAAAGCAGTGGGAGCAATTAAAACCCTTCTTCAAGAATTAGAGCCATTATCTCGCGAGGCAGGCGAAGGTGTAACCGTCGCTCTCCATCGTGCTACAATTGCTGAGAATTCAGAAGAATACGAGGAAGCCTATTGTGCTCTCGGCATACTCCTGAGTCAGCAGACGCCGTTAAGACGAAGGCATGAACTTCTGGCGGCACTAGAATCGGTTGCGCCGGGATGGGCAGCAGTCATTCGTGTAAGAAGCGCACCACATGGTGCGTCAACTCCGCCCGGTGATCCTCACAGTGCGTGGCTACACGCGCAATTACGAGGCGAATTGGAACGTCGAGACCGCGTCTCGCCCGAAGAACTGACACATCAACGCACTGAATTGACAACGCAACTCTTCCGCACGACAGCAGAACTCGCGCAATGCCGTGCCTGGGGCTACCAACTTGCCCGTACAACTGATACGCAACGTTCTTCCTTAATGGGGTGGCTGAATACAGTAAGGCGAATTGGCAAGGGAACGGGGAAAATGGTTGCAACACTGCGAAAAGCGGCGCGGGAACAAATGCAAAACAGCAGTGGTGCAGTTCCGGTCTGGATTATGCCGTTAGCACAGGTTGCGGAGAGCTTTAGTCCAGGTGAAACACAATTCGACGTGGTCATTGTGGATGAGGCGAGTCAGGCAGACGCAATGGGGCTCATTCCTTTGTACCTTGCAAAATCCGTTATTGTGGTAGGTGATCATGAGCAGGTGAGTCCCGATGCCGTCGGTCAAAGAGTGGATGAAGCACAACGTTTGATCGCTCAATATCTCGATGGTATTCCTAATGCTGTCCTCTACGATGGTTTACGCTCGGTCTACGATATTGCAAGAGAGCAGTTCGGGGGGACGATTTGCCTGTCGGAGCATTTCCGGTGCGCGCCGGCGATTATCGAATTTAGTAATCGCCTTTCGTATGAAGGGCGCATAAAGCCGCTACGAGAAGTGTCCAACGTAAAAACACGTCCTTACGTTGTAGCACATCGTGTGGAAAATGGTATTAAAAGTAATAAAGTCAATGATGCGGAGGCTAACGAAATTGTTTCTCTCCTCCTCGCCTGTTTAGAACGCCCGGAGTACGAAGGATCAACATTTGGGGTGGTATCACTTGTAGGAGTTGAACAAGCAGTCCGAATCGAGCAAGGGTTACGCGAACGAGTTTCGCCTGAAGTTTATGAGAAACGCCGTATTTTGTGTGGGACGCCACCACAGTTTCAAGGAGACGAGCGCGAAATTATGTTCCTCTCTATGGTAGATGGGAGCCTGGGTAAACCACTTACGATGCGCGATGGCGAAGGCAATAATGGGATGTGGAAAAAGCGATATAATGTCGCGGCGTCTCGTGCCCGCAATCAAATGTGGGTGATTTATTCACTCTCTCTAAATACGGATTTGAAACAGGGAGATATTCGTCGTCGCTTAATCGAACACGCCCTTGACCCAATGGCGTTTCAACGCAATGCCACTCAAGAAAAGGAAAAAGCCGACTCTGACTTTGAATGCAGAGTGATCGAACGATTGGTGAATGCCGGGTATCGTGTCACCTCACAATATCCAGTCGGAGCATACAGGATAGACCTTGTGGTAGACGACGGAACTAAGCGTCTTGCCATTGAATGCGACGGGGAACGTTATCATGGGCTAGACAAACTCGCTGATGATATGGCGCGTCAAGCGATTCTGGAGCGGTTGGGTTGGACCTTCTCGCGTATCCGGGGTTCGGCATTTTATCGAGATGCTGATAAAGCAATGATCCCAGTGTTTGAGAAATTAAAGGCGATAGGAATTCGCGCTGTTGGGGGAGAGCCGGAAGAGAATGCTTCCACTATGGAAGCACCTTTGCTAGCAGAAATACGACGGCGAGCAAGTGCCATTCGCGCTGAATGGGGCGCACCAAAGCCGACGGGCAAGCCGGATACAGAAGAGGAAGAACTTATCTTACAATTTTAGGATAGTTCGCGAATTATGCGGACTCAGGCAAATTCCTACAGCAATTGAATAACAGAGGGATCGTTACGAGGTCGAAGCCAAAATTTAACTCGTTCCCTCTTTTCGGGGAGTGTCTACCTTAGTGCAGGTAATCCTTCGATGAGGTGTTTTTTGTATTTGGGGTACTTTCGGTTGTGGAGTTGCCTTGTGTTCCACGCCAGAGCAAATAACCACACTGCTCGCTCCAACGCCTTCTCACACCGAGTGAAGCAACGGTTTCTCGATCTACGAGAGTGACGAGGTAGCACCGTTTTTTTTGGAGCCAACGAAAGTCCAGAGTTCATCGAGTTCGGCGGTCTCGACCGTGTCAGGTTGAGGGGGCGTTGTTCCCCTCTCCTTGAGGGCGGCGTGAGAGGCGTTGACCCAGTTGATGACCGTTTGATGATGAACACCGAGCAAGCGGGCGATACGTCGAAAGTTGTCGTCTTCGAGATACATCCGAAGGGCGAGGAGGTGCAGTCGCTTTACCTCCTCGACGGTTAGAAACCTCAGTGTTTCCTCGTTTGGCAAGGTTTTGCAACGCCTCTCCATACTTCCGATCAATCGCGTCAAAGGTGGCATCAATCTGGGAGTGACGGTCAGGGTTTTGCATTTCGGTCAGGTCTTTTGCAATCACCTCCTGCACGTAGCGGCTCCCGTCACCCCATAGGCTTTTAGGCGTTCGGCAAACATCGGTTTGAGTTCATCGGGAATGACGACTTCGATCATAAGTGTAGGCATAGCGATTTCCAACTTCTTTCGGGATTCTTCTCAGAGGCTTTCAGTAACCTCGCAGTATTCACAGACAAATTGCGCTCATTATAAAGAGTAGAAACGCTCAATGTCAACTAACGGAAGGCGACACAAATCCGTACCCGCCCCTTGTCGCCGTGTCTTCGTTAGGTCAGCACCAAAGTGAAGTTTAATCACTTCAATCCGTCCGCTCTTTCCCCCGTCAGGCTTGTGTCGTAACCGCCGAGCAGGGACAGTTGGGAACGAATCCTCCGGTGTTGCAGAGTGCTGAGGAGTTGGCGCACGGGTTCCTGAAGAAGCGTCTCCTCCAGAAGCACAAGGTCGTATCTCACCTGACGCAAAAAGACAAAGTCCAGTCCATATGTTTCGGCAATCGCCTCCGTGCTTACCCCTACGTCCGCCCGTCCTGTCGAGACCGCAAACGCCACCTCCTGATGACCCCTCACCATCTCCTCATAGCCTAGAATGGAATCTCCTGCAATTCCCTCTGTCTCCAATAGACTGTCCAGCAAAGACCGTGACCCCGCGCCGCTCTCCCGATTGATCAGTCGAACGCCCGTTTTTCGCAGGTCTTCCACACTCTCCAACCCTTTTGGATTGCCAGCAGCCACCACAAATCCCTCTCTGCCCACCCCCAGATTGATCAGAACCGTCGTGCGATCCGGCAATACCTCCCGCACAAAGGGCGCAGTGTATTCCCCCGTAACCGCATCACAAAGATGAACTCCTGCGAGATGAACTTCACCACGCGCTAGACTGTACAGTGCCTCCCGGCTGTTCGCGTGCCTCCAGTGGACTCGCAAGCCGGGAAACCAGCGTTCTGCCGACTTTGCCCAGAGCGAAAGCACGGGGGTACACCCGGCAATCACGACGGTTCGCGCCAGAACTTCCGGGTCGTCCAGAAGGTTGACCGTGAAAGTCTCTTCCCCGGAGTGCCATTGCCCGATTCCGTCCGCAGGAATCATCTCAGAGCGAAACGCACTTTCTCCTTGAAGCGGGTGAGCCACCCATTTACCACCCACCTGCGCCAATGTGACCCGAAGCGGCGTATCGGGAGGAAGCCCCCTAACCGGAATCGCGCTTACCTGAGCACTTTCGTCCTCAAGCCAGAAAATCTCCTCAACGCGACAGCCCAGTGCCTTCGCCAGCCGCAGGGCAATCATAGCGGAAGGCGCATAGAGTTCGGCTTCAATGCCGCCAATCGTCTGGCGGGCGATGCCTGCCGAGGTTGCCAGTTCTTGCTGACTCAGCCCCAGACGAGTGCGGATTGCTTTCAACTGATTGTGGAGTACGTTTTCTTCTTTCATTTCTTTTCACCCGAACAAAATAGGCAGGAATTTATAACATATTGACGAATATACCTGCTTTAAAGACGTAGTCAACAAAGACATTTCCAGAGACATTCTTAGGTTGCCCCTCCTGAAAGGATACCCGATGAAAACCCTTGCCTTCACGTTGATCGAACTGCTTGTCGTGATCGCCATTATCTCGATCCTTGCCGCGATCCTCTTTCCGGTTTTCGCTCAGGCAAGAGAAAAAGCCCGTGCGACCTCCTGCATTTCTAATCAGCGGCAAATCGGACTTGCCCTCGCCATATACCGTCAGGACTACGACGAGACAAATGCGCGTTACCGCCTTTGCCCTGATAATGCCGCCGACCCACTCTGCGTTATGGCAAGCCCCACCGTCTCAACGGGTCCCAACGAAATCTGGTGGGCTCCTTACGATACGACCCTCCTCCCGGAACCCTCGCCGCTTCCCACCAACTACACGGGCGTGAAAGCCGGCTTCTTGCAACCCTACGTTAAAAATCAGCAGATTTTCCGTTGCCCCTCCTACTCGCAGGGACAGGTAGGCTATGCGATGAGTTACATCTATCATGGACCTATGGGGCAACCCGACGCCTTTGTGACGAACCCCACCGTTTACTTTGTGTGGGATCACAAGCGAACCCCGGGCTGTGCCAATACGAGTACCCTCGCCTCTCCGACCTCCTCGAATATCCCCGGAATGAGAGGTCCCTTCCCAATCGAGCAAGATAAAACGGGAGCCACCCCCCACACGCACTACCCGGCGCGTCACACCGACGGCTTTAACGGCTTGCGCTATGACGGGAGCGCGAAATTCCGCAAGTACCTGAGTTTGGACTCGAACGGAACCACGAGCAGGGACTTTCTTGCCAATATGTGATGAATCGTCGGCGAGAGAAGAAAGCGAGAAAAGGAATGAAAAGGAATGAAAAGAGTTGGAGAGCAAGAGAACCGGCTTGCCATCGGTCACGATCCAAAGCCACTCTTCTAATTTGGAAGGATTAAGGTTAAAGGGGAGAGGTCATCAAGCGGAAGGCGAGACAAACCCGTACCCGACTCCCCGCCGCGTCTCCAGGAGGTTCATCGCTTTGGGAGGAAGTTTGGCACGAAGACGGCGAACATGAATGTCAACGGTGCGCTCTCCTCCCTCAAAATCAAGACCCCACACAAGAGCAAGCAAACGATCACGGGCGAAAAACTTCCCCCGGTGCGTGACCAGGAATTGAAGCAACTGAAACTCGCGGGGGCGCAAGGCAAGAGCCGTGCCGTCAGAATGTGAGGCAGTGGAAGTCTGGAGATCGAGGTGCAAATCAGCACAAATCAGACTGCGCCCTGCCGTCGCGTTGCGCTTGCGAAAGAAAAGGGCATCTACCCGTGCTTTGATCTCATCGAGATCTGAAGAAAGAAGAAAATCATCGGTGAAGGCGACCCAATCCGGTTGCGTGAGGTGACGGGGAGCGAGCAGGGAGAGCCGAAGCGGAGGCGGTGCGTCCCTCCCCCAGAGTTCATGGAGAAAACGTTGCAGGTGACGAAGAGGCAAGGTGTCGGGGGAAGTCGTGAGGTCTATAAGGCAGACATGAGGCGGCTTTCCCTCGAAGGCTTTCCACAATTGCTCACAAATCTCTGGCGAAGACCTGTCCAATGAAAGACGCGCCACGCAACGTCCTGAAGCGCGGTAGTGGGTTTCCACTTCCGCGAGTGAACGATTATGCGGTGTGATGAGAAGTAAATTCCACATAGGGACGTGCAAAAACCTTTACTGAGAGCGAAAGAAGACCGCAGAGAGTCGAGGGAATAAATGCAATGCCCTCACCCCCCAACCCCCTCTCCCTGCCACTCGTGCCTCGTTAGGGAGAGGGGGAGAAAGAGAAGGTACCGCCCTTTGCATCTGCTCCCTCTCCCCAGAAGGGAATTTTTGTTCTCACCCCTGATGCGATCCAACTGCCCACTGCATCTACTCCCCTCCCCCTAACGAGCCTAAGCGAGTGGCAGGGAGAGGGGCTGGGGGTGAGGGCAAACGAAGAGAATTTATTCCCCGGACTCTCGGCTCACTATTGATGCTCCTCGGTTCATTCCTGATGCCCCTCGGATCGCTCCCGGAGCGACTCTGTTCACTGTTAGAGCCTCACGGATCACTCCCAGAGGCGCACGGATCACTCCCAGAGGTGCACGGATCACTCCTAAAGCACCACGGATCACTGTTGGTGTCACAATT
>JACMPS010000379.1 GCA_014377395.1 Chthonomonadaceae bacterium | reverse complement strand
GTTTCAATGCCTCGAAGTTGATCCGACACTTCGCTGAAACCGTACTCTCCGCATATTGGTGCACCTTTACTCCTTCACGACTTCGAGTTGCTTGAGGCGGCGCACTTCTGAAACGCCCAAGCCGGCAACATTGCGTTTCGGGCGGTAAAAAATTGGCTCGGTGATGCCAAGTTTGCGGAGGGCATCCGCCACCGACGCTCCGTTTTCGACGGAGTGCAAGGTGGCGACGATTTGCTCCTGGGTGAAGCTCTTTTTCAGGGTCTGGGTTCCTCCAGAGGGGAGGTTCGGGAAATGCCCACTTCTCACCTTCTGAAGTGTCCAAAGTTTGGGGAATAGGTCAAAAGAGGAGGCAGAACGATTTTCATGGTGAGCGTTTTCATCGGGAGTAACCAAATGCAAAAAAAGGGAGAAGTCAACGTTGACTTCTCCCTTTTCAACCCGGTGAATTGCGGAGCCGTTACGGTTTGTCACCGTAAATGTTGTAGGTTGGAGTCGAAAGATAACGCTCTCCGGTGGAACAGGCAATCGTCACAATCAGTTTGCCTGCGTTTTCCGGGCGTTTCGCCACCTCGATTGCTGTCCAGACGTTAGCCCCAGTCGAAATTCCCGCGAAAATGCCTTCCTCTTTTGCAAGGCGACGCGCCATCTCCATTGCGTTATCGGCTTCAACGGTGATAATTTCATCGTAAATATGGGTGTTCAGCACCTTCGGCACAAAGCCCGCTCCGATTCCCTGAATAGGGTGCGGTCCGCGTGGATGTCCACTCAGAACGGCGGAAGTCGCGGGTTCAACGGCGATCACCTTGAAGTCGGGCTTGCGGGATTTGATCACTTCACCCACGCCTGTAATCGTACCGCCCGTGCCGACTGCCGAAATAAACACATCAATTTTGCCGTCGGTGTCGCGCCAGATTTCTTCTGCGGTGGTTTCACGATGAATTTCCGGGTTGGCTCCGTTATTGAACTGCTGAGGCAGAAAGTATTTCCCCGGCTCTTCAGCAACCATTGCTTCAGCACGGGAAATGGCTCCGGGCATCCCTTCGGGACCCGGCGTGAGAATAAGTTCCGCCCCAAGTGCACGAAGCAAAGAACGACGTTCCTGTGACATCGTTTCCGGCATCAGCAGTTGGACTTTGTAGCCCTTTGCGGCTCCCACGAACGCAAGAGCGATCCCCGTATTCCCCGAAGTCGGCTCCAGGATCGTTTGTCCTTTTGTGAGGCTACCGTCTTTTTCCGCCGCCTCGATCATCGCGGCTCCGATACGATCCTTGACACTGCCAAGCGGATTGAAGTATTCGAGCTTCAGGGCGATTTTTGCGTTCAGCCCCTCGGTCACACGGTTGAGATAAACCATCGGCGTGTTGCCGATTAGTTCCACGATATTGTTTGCGATTCCCATGTCGGTTTGTCCTTTGCTTCTATGTTTCTAAAAATCAAGGCGATTGATTGGATTTTTGCGTGAAGAAATTCTGTGTGAAATTCGGCTCTCTGTGCCGGTTAGATCCCCATCATCATGCTTAGCGAATCATCCAGCACGGTCTTTTTCTGAGTGAGTTCGGCAAGAGTCGTGCGCTCCAACTTTTCTACGAGCAGGGCTTCAAGACGCTCCTCGAAATCCTGCACCACCCAGTTCGCGCCTTTCGCCTCTACGTCGAGCGGCTCTTCCGCGTTGCGCCCCGCCACCAGTCGGTCACTCCGCATCACGGCTTTCACGACTTCATGCGCGGTAATCCGATCCGGCGTTCGCGCAAGACAATAACCGCCCCCCGCTCCCCGAATACTACGAACCAGTCCGGCACTTTTGAGCGAAGCCAGAATCTGATCGAGATAGGGTCCCGGAATTGCTTGACGAGTGGCAATCTCGCGGCTCTGACAGGCGGTATTGGCCGGTTGCTGTGCAAGGTCTATCGCGGCACAAAGCGCGTAACGCAACTTGGAGTTGAAAAATGCCATACTTTTCCTGTTGAAACGAGATAAAGAGGGAAGTGTTCAGTGTTGAGATCAAGAATTAATTCTCTCTATTCTGCACTCACAACATCCGATTACAGACCCATACGAAAATCTTGACTAATTCGATTAAATGAATCCACCATCAGCATACCCTAATTTCCGGGCGCATGGAATTTTGGACAGAGATCAATTTTGTTTTTAGGTTTGGGTCGTGAGAGACGATAAAAGAGTATGAACGATCCAACTCACTAAAACAAGCAAATTTCTCAGCCTTATTCTGCGGCATCAGCCGGAGCGTATCGGCTTGACACTCGACGCAAACGGCTGGGCAGACACCCAAACCCTGCTCACTCTCGTTGAAAAAACGGGGCGTCCCCTCTCTCGCTCTCTGCTGGAAAAGGTGGTTGCGGAAAACGATAAGCAACGTTTCGCCTTTAACGAAGACAAGACGAAAATACGTGCCAGTCAGGGGCATTCCATCGAAATTGATCTTGCGTTGAGACCTCAAACGCCGCCGGAAATCCTTTTTCATGGGACTGCCGCCCAGTTCGTCGGTCCCATCCGCCTTGAGGGGTTGGTATCACAAAAGCGGCAACACGTTCATCTTTCGCTCGAAGAAGAGACGGCAACAAAGGTAGGGCGACGGCACGGCGTCCCCGTCATTTTAAGAGTGAGTTCGGGAGAGATGCACCGCAAGGGCGTTGTCTTTTATTGCTCCGAAAATGGGGTCTGGCTAACGGAAAAGGTTCCGACGGAATTTTTGGAGACTCCCGACTCGGCTTGAGAACCTAGAAAACCAAGAGAGACAAAAAGGCGACACGCAGGAATTCCCTGCGTGTCTCCTTTTTCGAGTTCACCGATCCAATGGATAGACTTTCTGATGCAGAGAAAGTCAGACCTACTCTCCCGGCGCGGGTGGGGGCGGAGCCTCATTCTCACCGTCCGGAGGGGGGCCATTCCCGTCACGGGGTGGGGGAGGGCCGTCCTCACCCGGTCTGCCGCCTCCGAAACCACCGCCACGCGGAGGACGAGGGTGCGCGTCCATCCATGCCGTCACAATTTGCTTCTGTTCGTCGGTCAGCAGAGCCATCGCTTTTTCGTGTGCCTGTCTTCGTACAGCAGGATCACCCCCACCGCCGGGTCTTCCGCCTCCGAAGCCACCGCCATCACGGGGAGGCGGCGGACCACCAAATCCGCCGTCAGGAGGACCGCCGGGACCACCGTCCGGGGGAGGTCCTCCACCACCCTGTCGGGGAGGAGGCATCACAGGACGAGCGGCTTTCGCAATCGCGGAGATCCTCGTTTTCTGATCCGAAGTCAGGTTGAGTTCGGCATAAACCTCAGCCGGAATTCCCACTTCACGCAGGTCGTCCATCAGTTTCAGAAAGCCGGGAAGTGCCGTCTTTTGCTTGTCGGTCAGCAGAGCAAGAATATCCTTTTCCGCTTTCATCGCCGCTTTTCGCAGGAGGTCCATGTTTGCCTGCATTGTGTCCCTATCAGGTGGGGTTCCGTTGTCACCACCGGGGCGGGGCATTAGCGCGTCATGTTTTGCTCTCAGGGCATCTTGAATGGCTTTGATCTGCGTCACTTGGGTTTCGGTGAGAGTGAGCCCCGAAGTCAGGGCGGAAACCGGAACCTGAACAACACTCGCTCGTCTCATGCCACCCATAGGAGGACGTCCGTTTTGACCGGGACCGCCAAAGCCGCCGGGTCTTCCGCCTCTGGAACCACCGCCACCGCCTTCACGGGGCGGAGGCTGTGCCAGGGCCACCTGACTCACTGCGGCTCCCATGAGCAAAGTCGCCATCAATGCGGAACCATTCCAATTGATCTGTCGTGTCATTTTTTTTCTCCGTCTCTTTTCACGAACCACAGCCTTTGCGGAACGGGAAAAATCGGTCACACCGAAAGTTGGGTCGAGCAAGATTGCCTGACAGAAGAGAGTATAAAGGGCAAACATAAAAAATAAGTGAAAAGATCGGGAGAGTAAAAATTTATTTTTATCCGTGCTACCAAGGATCAGAGAAAGAAATCCTCTCATGCAAAGACGCAGAGAGAAATCAAGAGTGAAGAGTATTTGCCTTGACTCCCCTCTCCCGGATTTTGGGAGAGGGCTGAGTGGATGAGATCAGGGTGGGGGCGTCTGCTTTATCTCGACACTTAACACTTTTCCCTCTCTTCACCTCTTTTTCACTTTTTTCCGGTATCAGAATAAGGTAGAACAAAAGAGATGAAGCGACGAAGAAAGAAGACAGCCGTGAAAATTTTACTGGTCGAGGATGAAGTCGGCATTGCCACGATGATCCGCCGGGGTCTGGAAGGCGCAAACCACACGGTTGAGGTGGCGCACGACGGACAAATTGGGCTTCAAATGGCGGAAGAGGAGACCTATCATCTGGTGATTCTGGATGTTATGTTGCCGGGAAGAGACGGTTGGAGCGTCTGTGAAACCCTTAGAGCGCAACGTAATCGGGTTCCGATTCTCATGCTGACTGCGCGTGACTCCGTGCGCGACAAAGTGCGTGGATTGGATGCCGGAGCCGATGACTACCTGCCGAAACCTTTTGATTTTCAGGAACTGCTTGCACGGGTCCGCGCTCTGTTACGTCGCGACAAAATTCACCGCACTTCTCTGATCAAAATTGCGGATTTGCAGATAGACACGCTTCAACGCCGGGTCACACGCGGTGGCAACGAGATCAAATTAAGTCACCGGGAGTATGATTTGTTGGAAGCACTGGCGGCGCACGAGGGGCAGGTGCTGACCCGTGAAGCCATTCAGGAACGTGTCTGGATGAATGAGGAAGCGTACTCCAATACGGTCAATGTTTATATCGGAATGCTCCGCAAAAAAGTGGATGCCGACCACAAAATCAAATTGATTCAGACGGTTCACGGCACGGGCTACACGCTTCGTGTTCCCGATCCGCTCGTTACGGAACCGATCTCTGAGGCGACCTCTTGAAACCAATCACTCCTTTCGGAACGTTTGCACGGGTGGGACGTTGGCTGTCCTCTCTCCGGACTCAGTTGATCCTGGGAAATGTGGTGGCACTGGCGATTCTGCTGGGGGTGCTTGGCATCGTCTGTCGCTACGTCATTTTCTCGTTTATGCTGAATTCGATAGACCGTGATCTTGAGCGCAGTGCCATGAGAATGAGGAGACCTCCGCCGTTTCCTGGAGAAATGAGAAACGGTGTGATAAACGGTAGAGCAAACGGCGGTAGGAATGACGGAAGAGAAGAGCCGCCGGGAAACGAATCCCCTCCCCCCGCACCGGAACCCCGGAAAGGGGGCTTCGGCGGACACGATCATGCCCCGAACGAAAACCGTCCGCCGCGCCCTCCCGCCGCGAACAATCCTTATCGCCCCCGCCTGTTTACTCTGGAGGGCAAAGCGTTTTTTCCTGACGAAACTTACACGTTGTGGGATAAGAACACCTACTTGCGTTCGCTGAAAGGCGAAGCCGTTTACTCCACCATTAGAGGCGATCAAGTGGATGAGGAGCCTCTGCGTGTGATTTCCGTTCCGGTTCAGGAAGACAATCGCCTGTCCAAGATCGTGCAGGTCGCCTATCCGCTCAAAGAGGTTTACCGGGCGATTTCAGGCGTAAACACAGCCTTGATGCTCCTGATCCCGGTGGGATTGTTGGGCGTCGGGTGGGCGGGTTCCGCCCTGACAAATCGGGTGTTGAAGCGGGTACAACGCATGACTCAGGCAGCGGCTTTGATCGGTGCAAAAGACTTCTCACAGCGATTGCCCGTGCTTGGCAACGACGAATTCTCGGAACTTTCGACGACATTTAATGGTCTGCTTGGACGGCTGGAGGGGGCTTACACGCAACAAGAAACGCTTTTGGAGCAACAACGACGATTTACGGCGGACGCCTCACACGAACTCAAAACGCCACTCACGATCATCAAAGGGACAACGAGCCTGACCCTGAACAGCCCCGCCAACGAGACGCTTTATCGAAACTCACTCGAAGAGATAGACCTTGCCGCAAACACGATGTCGCAACTCGTGCAGGATTTATTGTTGCTGGCGCGTTCGGATGAGGGACAACTCGGCAAAGACCGCATCGAAGTGCTGATTCGAGAAATCCTGGAAACGGCACTTTCCAGAGTTTCGGTGAAAGGGGGGGCAAAGCGAGAACTCAGAATCGAAGACGATGCTCTCTTCGTCGTGGGAAACGAAACGGAACTGGTGCGGCTTTTCCTCAACCTGCTGGAAAATGCCGTTCACTACACCCCGGAAAACGGCGAAGTCCGGGTAACGGCGAAAGAGCGAGATGGGCAAGTTATCGTGACAATTGCCGACACGGGAGTAGGCATTGCGCCCGAACATCTCTCGCACCTCGGCGAACGCTTTTATCGGGTGGACTCCTCACGATCACGCCCGACGGGTGGCACGGGACTGGGTCTATCCATTTGCAAAAGCCTGGTGAAAGCGCAGGGCGGCACGCTCCATTTCGAGAGCAGGGTAGGGGTAGGAACAACGGTGACGGTCACTCTTCCCTCCGCTTAGAAGGTGCTGAAAAAGTCTCTGCTCAGGGCGAAATGCGACTCGTTTAGTGTCCGAAGGAAGTCCT
>JACMPS010000378.1 GCA_014377395.1 Chthonomonadaceae bacterium | reverse complement strand
ATTTTCTCCGGCATCACCTAAATTCGAGCGCAAATTGTACCTGAACAGAGAATAGAACCCGCCCGCAACAAGGGACGTGAAAAATGCGGCAAACAAACTCACGAAGAGTCCTGAACGGGTGAGGTTGTTAATGACACTGCCGCCAACACATAGCGTTATGATCACCAGTGCCAGAGCGTCGAGACTCTTGAATTCTCTGCCCCTGCCCTGCACACTTTGCCTGAGTTCTTCGCGTTCCTCATCGGTTTGTTTCATCGTCACTGACCTTTTCAGAAAGAGGTTTTATTGAAGTACGTTGCCGTTGTATTCGCCGTTTCGTGTCTTTTCTCCTGCTCCAATTTTGTCCGCGATTGGATGAACTCGGAATGGCGTAGCAACCCTCGGCGAACTTATTCCGCCAATTTCTTCGTTTTGCTTTGTTTCCATGTCGAAAAGTTTCAGCCAACCCCAATCCTCCCCTTGCATGAGGGGAGGGAGTTAAGTCGCATACATCCTTAACCTAACCACTCCTTGCCCTTCCCCTTTTTACCTCTTTTGTGCTAGAATGACGGTAATCTTGCCGGAAGACTGCAAGAACAAAGTCCCTGACCGCCCCCATCGGTCATCCAGAAAAGCACACGACGCCCCCGGCGTGAACCCGATCACTTATGTCCATCTATCACCGAAATCGCATTCTTGAAAAGACGCTGACTCTTGCCCTGTTCACGCCCGTCGCGCTAATGCTCCTTTTGCCGCTTACCGTTTTCTCGCAGACCCCGCAAACGCCTGTCGTTAAAGGGAAAACAAAGCCGCCGCCCAACGATCCGCGTGATCCCGACCCTGACGATGAGACCACCACTGATTCCAAAAAAACGCAGGACATGGAAAAGATAAATGCGAAGAAAACGCCGTCCAATCCGCTTGTCTTAAAGCAACCCGACGGACGCGGCAATGCCACCACGCTCTATGATGAGAAGGGGCGGCGCATCGAACCCGCAATCCCAAAGCGCAAAAAGAATTTCGGGGACTATCGCGGCAAAGTGCTAGACCCACGCCTTCGCACCCAAACCGATGAGGACGAGGAGTTACCGCTTTTCGGCTACAACTTCTTCGAGCCTGCCCGCAATTATCTGATCGCAAAGCAAGAGTACGTGCAACGCGCCCTGCGGGGTGACTATGCGCCTGAGCCACAATACGATGAAACCGACCCCGAAGCCGATTACGACACAACGGATGCCACCTCCACCGAGCGAAGCACCCGCAACGGAACTCAGCCGCGCACCAATCCTGACGGGACGCGCATAGGGAAGGTACCCTCCACAAAAAAGACGACACGACGTAACACCGGTACTCGCCCTAACCCCGACACGGAAGCAGACACCGAAGACCCGGCCATGACGCCTCGCCGCAAGGTACGTTCCAACACAAAACGAACCACCGATCCGCAGGACGAAATGACGCAAACGGACGAAGGCGACTACGCCGAAACGCCCACCCGCGCCGCCCCCCCGCTTCGCCGCAACCGTACCGAAACTCAAACACAACCTCGCCGGAGAACCGGTTCCGCGCAAACCGACTCCATGCAGACCGACCCACGTAATCCCCGCGACGCCAACAATCGGATTACGGGAAATCGCACTCAGGATGAAACCGATCCACAATACGACGAGACCGATCCGCTTCCCCGACAATCACGACGCCGAGCCACACGCCCCTACAATAATGCGCCCGACCCGAATTTGTTCAGCGACACAAATGCGTTCAGCAATATCGCTGACCCCCTCGCCCAACTGCGCGGCAACGTGCTGGCGTCCGTCCCTACTACCTATATTCTGTCTGGCGGCGACAAACTCATCGTCACCTATCGCACTCCCACCATTGCCGAAACCGAACTTCGAATCTCTGTAGATGCTCAGGGCGCAATCTCCGTGCCGGAAGCAGGGCGCGTCGTTGTCGGCGGCTTGACAATCGCTCAGGCGCAAGCCGCCATTGAACGAAGACTCGGAACAATCTTTCGCGGCGTCTCGGTTTCGCTTACGCTTGAGGAGTTGCGAACCATTATCGTGACCGTTTCCGGGGAAGCATTTCGGGCAGGAAGTTACCCCGTACCCTCCGTCACCTCGGCAATCAATGTTCTTTACGCGGCGGGTGGCCCCACCGAGCGCGGTTCTCTACGCCGGATCGAAGTGCGAAGACAGGGCAAACTCGCGGGAACGATTGACATCTACAAATTTTTGACCGGCGGCGAACAACCCGACATCCCACTTCAATCCGGGGACTTGATTACAATCCCTCCGCGCCAATCCGACGTAACGGTGAAGGGAGAAGTGCGTAATCCCGCTATTTATGAACTGAAAGACAACGAGACTTTGCAGGACGCCCTGCGGTTTGCAGGAGGAATCAAACCTTCCGGTATCGCGCAAAATGTGCGGATCGAGACGGTCATTCCAGGGCGTGAGCGCGTGATTCGCACGGTAGATACGAAGACAAACGCTCAGACCCGCGCCGTCACCCTCTATGACGGAGACCTTGTAGACGTGTTTTCGGTACGGGACACCGTCGCCAACAAAGTGACGATTGAGGGAGCGCTTGAACAACCCGGTGATTATGCGTTCACGCCGGGAATGAGGGTCAGCGATCTCGTGGACAAAGCACGTAGCATTCTCCCGGAAGCCTACACGCCCCGCGCCGAACTCTACAAGTGGAATCCTGACAACACGACGACCCTCATTGCAGTTGATCTGGAAAAGGCAATTGCGCGTGACCCTACCTTTAATCTTGTGCTTTCTCGCTGGGACAGGCTCAAAGTTTACACGCGAGAAGAAGTCGCGTGGACAGGCACTCGCAGAGTAGAACTGACCGGAGCCGTACAACGCCCCGGTACCTACCAGCGAAGCGAAGGCATGAGGTTGAGCGACCTGCTACGTCGTGCCGGGGGGCCCACACCGGACGCTTATCTCAATCGTGCCATTGTGTTGCATCAGCGCGGCGACGGTTCTTTCGCCTACGATTATCCCAATTTGTTCTCTGCAATTAAGGGTGATCTGACAAGCGATGTGTTTATCGAAGATAACGATCTTGTCGCCGTCTACAAAACAAGCGAGGCGAACTTCACCCCGGAACGCGTCGTCTCTATTCGTGGCGAAGTCGTTGCCCCCGGCGTTTATCCGCGTGGCGAAAGCATGAAACTCTCCGACCTGATCAAAAATGCAGGCGGGTTTAAGCCCGGTGCAACTCCCAATGTCACGGTGGCACACGCCCGTCGTTTTGTGGATGCGACAAATCAGCAAACCAAAACAGTGTCCATTCAGGTCAATGATCGAGGTGGCGTGTCCAACGATTTAGTGTTGGACGACGGCGATGTGGTAACAATTCAAGCGGACGGCAGTTTCCAGAGCGAAGTACGAATCGTCACTATCAAAGGCTTTGTGAACCGTCCGGGTCCCATTGTCCTCAGCCGCAAAGGTATGCGCCTTTCCGATGCGATACGAGAGGCGGGCGGCGTGAGAGCAGAGGGATCACCGGAAGGAACCGAGTTTAACCGGGACCCGAAACTGCTGGCGTCTTCAGGACAGAAAACGATCATGCAGAAGGTTTCCGAGTTGAGTGATCTGATCAATTCGAGCGTTTATCGGCGCGAACTCGCAAAGTCGGACATTGAACGCGCCAAAGCCCTGAAGACGGTGGAGACGGACGGGGGCGGTTTGCTCGGCGGACTGGGTGGATTGACCGGGGCGGCGGCTCCCCCACCCACCGCATCCAACCCGGTTGTCGCGCAAAATCTTGCCAATCGTGATCTCGTTTCTCGTCCGCGTAGCCTGATCGAAACTGACCTCACGCCCAATGGCAATATCGCCGTGAACCTTCCCGAAGCCCTGAAAAAGCCGGGAAGTGAGGAAGACTTGCTCCTTGTAGACGGAGATATGATCACCATTCCCGAAAAGCCCACAACCGTGCAAATTTCCGGGGCAGTGGTCAATCCGCGCGGCGTTCTCTTTAAGACGGGTGCCAACATTGATTACTACATCACTCGTGCAGGCGGCTTTGCCCCCGATGTCGCGAAAGATCGAATCGTGATCATTCGGGCGGGAGGCGGTATCTTCCCGGCAGGAAAAGCAGGTGCAATCAGAGCAGGGGACCTGATTTTCGTTCCGACAAAAGTTGTCGCGGAGCGTATCAGCGCGAATGGCAATCTCTTCAACGACCTGTTCAAAGGCATCGCCTCCACCGCGATTTCATTGCTGTTGGTCACAAAACTGTTTGGAATATAAACGCGAATTCATGGACACTACTCGCCCCGAAGGGCAGCTACAAACAGCACACAGCGAACGTCGTTTTGACGTTCGTCTGCTCAAATTAATCTTTCAGAAGCGGTTAAGGCTGTTCCTTATTGTTATGCCGATCCTGTTTCTGATGTGTTTGGGATACGGATTACTCATTTCCCCGCAGACGTTTTCCGCCTCTACCTCAGTTGCGATCCAACAGCCGGTTCAGGTCGCCTCGGCGGTTTCCCTACTGACAGGTGGAGCGTCGGGTGCCTCACGCTATTTAGGCGTACTACGAAGTCGTTCTCTCGCAGAGCAAGTCGAACAAATCGTCCATACACAATCCTTTCTTGGCACTAAAAACCTAGAGGAAACCATTGAAGAATTGCAAAAGATGGTTCGTGTAGAAGATTTCCCAATTGAAGGGATTCTCGTGCTACAAGTCGAAGTGAAAGGACCCGCACGACTGGCAAGTGATCCGGGGGGCAAACGCGAAGCGATCCGACACCTGAGTGCCTACATCGCAAACGCCTATATACAGGTCTTTAAGCGTTACCTGCGAGACACCGACACCGACCGGGAAGCTGTTCTCTACCGGGAAGCGAAAAAGCGGCTCAATGAGGCGGACGGGGAATACCGTAGTGCCGTCGGCGTGTACATCGCGGCGGGAAAAGGTAAAAAAAATGCGAACGGCGATGTAACCCTCCTTGTCCCGTCCGGCACGAGTCCGGTATCGAGTATGGGGAATAGCACGGGAACGGGAGGCGAAACCTCACGCGGAGCCGGAGAGTTAACGGCGGCAGCGGAGTTACAGGCACTTTTCTTAAAGCGGGGCGCACTGGAGCAACGCATCAAATCGGCTGAGGTAACGCAAACCGAAACGAATGCACGGCTGAACAAATCCGGTGGTAACCTCACCGATCTCCCCGCCGAAGACCCACTGCTCCCCCAGGCACGGACGGATGTGGAAGACGCACAGATTCGCCTAGATAATCTGCTTCTCACCTATGCGGACAATTCGCCGAAAGTTGTGGCGGCACGGCGTACTCTGGTGGCGGCGCAAAAGCGACTGGGAGAGCAATCGAAAGCAATTCAGTCGGAAAACACTTCGGAGGCAATCCGATTGAGGGCTTCAAAAGCGGAACTCGCAGTCGTGATAAGCCAGATCGAGAATGCGAGTAAGCGGTTTGTCAAGGGAAGAGAAATCACGACAAACCTGGAGGTTCTTCGCACCGATATGCAAATTTCGCTGGAAAAGCTGAAGACAACCACCACGGAATTTGCCCGGCTCTCCCTGCAAACCGTTTCCGGTCAAAGCAGGATGACGGTGGTGGACAAGGCAATAGAGCCAAGATTTGGCAAGCCGGGAATCGCTGTTGTCACGCTTCTCAGTCTTGTTGCTGTCGGTGCAATCATGGGATTGTGGCTCGCCCTCGAATTCGCCCTCGCCCTGATGAAACTGCCCGACACAATTCCCGACGAAGCGGCACGGGTCTAAAAATGTGGCTTATAAAGGGCATGCGGTCAATCAATCCGGTGGAGATTGTCAGAGAATACATATTATTAACGTAGACGGCAAGTGCTGTACTAATCCCCCATTTTTCTGCGATGCAAACATAGAGGCGTTAACGAAACTTTTATGTCGGATGCCAGGATAAAAAGTAGCACAGGGAGGCAGTAAAGCCGATTGCATGATTTATGGAGAAAAATTCTTGGAGCCAGTGCTGCCCGCTTTTACTCGCGGGCGATCTCACTGACCACTCTGGCGATCACAGCGCGATTTCTGGGACCCGCAGGACGCGGAACGATTGCGGCGGTTACCACCTGGACAACGCTCTTTAT
>JACMPS010000377.1 GCA_014377395.1 Chthonomonadaceae bacterium | reverse complement strand
TTCGCCTTAAACCCCCTCTCTAACCCTGCCAGTAACGTTGTCCCAATCGTCTCCCCGAAAAAACTCATTGTTGCCTCGTACTTTCCCGCCCGATATTGTTCCGGGGTCAGGCAATAGCCGAGCCAGTCATTTACGAGAGCCACCACGCAGGGGTTCGTGTAGCCCGCCTTTTTCGCGAGGGATTTTGCCGAGATCCCGATGTCTCCGGTGGGCTCACACGGAAACCCGATTAGCAACAAATCTCCGATCCCCACGCACGTTAGCGTCGTTTTCGTGGGCATCAGCGTGTTCACCAATGCCCGTGCCTGTGCAAACGTTGCGCCGAGACTCGCCGCCGCCACAATAAAGGTTCCGTGCGGCTTTCGTGGCGGAAGCGTTACCTCGATTTCACGAAACAGCAAAGAGGTTTGTGGTTTGGAGATTCCCTTTTCAGTTGGCGCGCTTTTGATTGCCTCTGCTTCGTCGGCGAGTGTTTTTCCGTAAAACTGAACTCGCTCCGAGGCGGTTTTCCCTGTTGCCCCGGAAACGGTTGCATCGCCCTCGGCTCCGTTTAGGAACAGGCAGACACTTCCTTCGCCTGTTCGTTTCTCCGTCTCCGAAGTCAAAACGCCGGGATAATCGGGAGAAATTTCCATGTCCGTGTCATCAAAGAGTGTAGGGTGTGCCGCAAAATTGATCAGGGTCACAAGCACGCTCCGTGGTTGAAGAATAGCGGGGGTATTGGCGGAGGACGAAAACGATTTTGTCACCAATCGAATCACCGTCATTTGCGGGTCTACCGTGGGATCGCCCCGCCGATTTCGATTTCTGTTTTTCAGAGTTGCGCTTGCGGTCTCAATCTGAACAGGTTTTAGGGTTGCATCTGCACGAACAATGGCTTCCGCGATCTTTCCTGCGGTAAAATGTAACAATCTCTCATCAAAAGAAGTCCAACCCTTAAGGTCTCTAAACGTGTTGCCGGGGTGCATCGCCAGTGGGTCGGGGGCGGTATGCGTGTGGGTTGCCGCCAGAAAAAGGTGAGCGCTTGCCGCAGAAGTCTTTTTGAGAAGTTCCGTGACGGCATTTCTTACTCCCGCAGGAAGAAAGCACAGATCGCAGGAAACAATCGCCACTTTTGTTTCGCCGTCCTGCAAAATCACGGCACGCGCAAAGACAGGTGAAAGAACCCCGGTTGCAGGACGTCCTTTTCGAGCCGCATAGCCACCGAGCGGAACCTTCCACTCACGGACATCGGGCGTAATGCTCACTTTAGCGACACCTGCCCGGAGGTCGGCACGAAGGGGACACGGCACAAAACACAAAACCAAACCGGAAAAGAAAGCAAGAAAAAGAGAAACTCTGATCATTTTTTTATCCTATTTTTAGAGAGAACGAAAGTCACGCTCTCGAACGTTTCAGGAGGATACCCTTCATTCTGCCCAACCCCGACTCTTTCTTCGGAATTATGATTGACCCTCACGCGATTGGCGGCAAAATTGCGGTGCTTTCGCTCGCACTTTTGATCGGAGGATTGATCGGGTTAGAGCGACAAATCAAGGGGAACCCGGCAGGAATTCGCACACACATTCTAGTTTGTCTCGGCTCCACACTCATGACATTAACCTCCACTGAGATCGGACTGGGAACTGACGGCATCGTTCGAGGGGATCCCGGTAGAATTGCCGCACAGATTGTTGCCGGAATCGGATTTCTGGGAGCGGGAGCCATTTTTCGGCAGGGAGCCAGCGTTCATGGATTGACGACTGCCGCCTCGATCTGGATTACGGCGGGCATCGGAATTTCTCTTGGCGCAAGTCCACATCTGGGGGAACTTGGAGTCGCCGCAGGAGGTCTAACCCTCCTGACCCTCACCCTTCTCAATCGGCTTGAAATTGACTTAAAACTCAAGAGGATCGAACAAACGCTCGTAGCGGAAGTAAGAGAGGGAAAGGGGGGAACGGAACGCTTGCTGACTTTGCTGAAAAAAAACGAAATCATTGTGCTGGGTGTCACGTCGAGCGCAGGCGAAGGAACACTCCAACCCGAAATCGAAGGCGCGACACGAATGATGCAAATTCAAGTCCGATTACCGCAGGGCTTCGACCGCGAAGCCTTCTTTCTGGAGATGACGCAAGAGCCTTCGCTTTACTCATTTCGCCTTGATTGAATCGGCATTGCTTCTGAACGGAGTTAGACATACAACTGACGGCTTTAGAAGACAACCAGGATAGCAAGTTAAGCAGATTGATTTCAGGATAACCGATGAGAATTTTGATTGCAATAACTTGACGTAAGATGAGTTTTATCGTATAATGCGTTCGATGGGTAGCATTGCTACGTGTCGTCCGCTTACCCCGACCCGGGGTCGAGAACAGGCATCCTTCCTCCTCTTCCTGTCGTCTGCTCTCCCACAAATTTCCTCACAACTTTTCCGCTTTTGTTTGCGTTAGGGGAGTGAGCCTCTGTTCTACTCGACATAAGATCAGGAGACAGTCGAGGTTGACATTGAAGAAGGAACGCACGGATGGCAGATTTACCAATCGAAGATCCCCCAAAACCCGTATCCACTCAGATTTCCGTTGCGGCTCGTATTACGACGACGGCAATCATCATATGCTGGGGATTACTGAGTGCCTGTGCGCTGGCTTATAATCTTCTGATTGAGTTCGATCTCAGAACGACGCTGGTGGCAATTGTACCTCTTGCCGCTGTGTGGGCTTCGTTGGATCGCAAGCGGTGGGGGCGCATGACGCTTCTTTTCGTTAGTGCCATTGCCTGGGTAGGCTACATTGTCGCGCTTCTGTTCACGCTGGTGACAGGAAACGACTGGATGGACGGTGGGGTATCGCTGAGCAATTGTGTCTATATGGCTCTACGCATGATGTGGAACGACTACCCACCTTCGGGATTTGTCGGATTGGGGCTAGCGGCGGTCACAATCTACTGGATGTTGCGCCCTGAAATTGTACTGGAGTTCGGTAAGGGGAAGCAACTCAAACTTTCGCCCGGACAAAGAGTCATTGCAATTTTGCTGGCGTTTTGCTGGACCTACGCCATGCTGTTTACGTCCCTGACACCTGTGGATCATAAAAAAGGAGGTCCTATCTTGAAGATAATTTCACCCTCCGTCAAACCGATTCTTTTTACGGAGCCTTCCCGCACTCATCAAAGTTAACCCCCTTCTAATTGTAAGAAGTCCCTACAGATTTTCATCTGTAGGGACTTCTCTTTGTGGAAGAAGCTCTTTTGCCCTCACCCCTGATCTTGTCCAATTACCTCTCTCCCTGCCACTCGCTTAGGCTCATTAGGGAGAGGGGAGCAGTTGCTTTCAACTATTACTTCTTCTCATTGCGTCTTTGTGTCTTTGCGTGAGGTATGCTTTCCCTGCATTTCTCCGTGCCTCTTTTTGTTCCAAGACAGGTGGATGGTAAACTACATCCCCCTGCAAAAAGTGAGCAATTAACTGCGTACCGGTTTTTTGGAGAGTGGCTGACCGGACGCAATCGCGGCTTCACGAGCGGCTTTTTGCTTGGCAAGCGTCTTTTCGGTGATCATCGTGCCGCACATCCAATCCGCAAGCGGAATGAGCACACAAAAGTTTTTCTGCATATACCGATGATGCAACTTGTGGTGTTGCCGCAAAAAACGGAACCACGCGAATCGTTCTACAAATTGTTTACGCGGTACGTGCATATTATAATGTGTAAACTCGTACACCACGAAATAGGCGAGGGTCGCCAGGAAAAAGGTAAGGGCGGTGTGGGGCAACCAGTAGCGATCAATACAATAAATAATGGGAAGGTGAAGCGCGATTAGCCCCGGCAGTGCGTAGGGCTTGAGCAAAACGTGTTCAGCATGAAGTTCTTCCTCGACGAAAAAACTGTCATCCCCTTTGTAAAGTCCATGATGAACGATGGTGTGACCCCGAAAGGCTTCTTTAGGCTCACGCGGATAATGCATCCAATACTTGTGCCAGAACCACTCAAAAAAACTACCGTAAACACCGCAGGCGACGACGGCTCCCACCTGCACAATAATAGGATTCAAATCTTTACAACCCTCTTTTCACTAAAATTTTCATTGATTGACGTACTAATTCACTTTCACTCCTCAGTATACCCGACACAGAGGGTGAACGCGAAGATTGCCACTTGCGGTAAACTATCCCCATGACGATTTTTTCTACGGCACTACTCCTGTTTCTGGTGATTGATCCGCTTGGCAACATTGCCTTTTTTCTGGCGGCATTGTCGCGGGTGTCCCCTGCCCGTCAAAAACAAGTTGTTGTCCGTGAACTCCTGATTGCGCTTCTCGTATTGGTGCTGTTTCTGTTTCTCGGCAGGTTTGCCCTGCAAGTGCTACACCTCTCCGAACCCGCACTCACGATTTCCGGCGGCATCATTCTGCTGTTGATCGCGTTGCGAATGATCTTTCCTTCCGCCGAAAAGCCGCTCCACGAACAGGTAGAAAATGAGCCTTTTATCGTTCCCCTTGCAATTCCTTACGTGGCGGGGCCCTCGACAATGGCAACCGAACTGCTTTTGATGAGCCGCGAACCGAACCGCTGGAAAGAATGGTTACTTGCGGTGTTTCTGGCATGGCTTGTGACGAGCATTATCCTCTATTTTGCAAGCGGCATGAAAAAATACTTGGGTGAGCGCGGTCTAGTTGCTATCGAACGGCTGATGGGTATGGTTTTAATTACGGTTTCCGTGCAGATGTTCCTTACGGGAATTTCCGAGTTTATCGCGCACTTGCGGTAAGATCACTGAATAAGGGAAGGATTTTCGCGAAAGCAACAGAATGGATTCCATGAGGTCACGATTTTTCGAGATGAACAATCCGGCGGAGCGAAATCGAGAGACGACAGAAGCATGATCTAAGGTGGCGCATTTTCGAAGTAGCAAACGACGCGAAGATACAAATCCGGCGGAATAAATTCGCCGATGGCGGCTACGCCGTTCCGAGTCTATCCAATCGTGGACAAAAACAGAGCCAACTTTTCTACATCCTCTAACCCCGTGTACACATTGCATTCGCCCCTCTCACTCCTCGCTTGCAAGGGCATAAGGGAGAGTCCCCATTGGGTGAGATCGAGGTGAGGGTTGCAAAGAAAACCGTTCTTCTCACTCCACTTTCTGAGTTCGTCCTAACATTCAGGTATAATCTTTCGAGTAGGAAGCCCCTGCGCCCCCGATGATCTCCGTCCGTTTATTTTTGATCGAACAGGTCTCTTCTGAAACCGAAATTTCGCCGCTTCGTCACTTAAGATAGGAGAGGCAACGCAATGCCCCAACGTGCAACGAATGCACACAAAGGGCTTACTCTAGACCGTTGACGCAAGGACAACTCATTCCGAAACAGCGTGGCGACCCTCCGCAGGAGACTGGAAATCAATGAAACTCAAACCGACCGGCAAACTTGTGATCCTTATTTTAGTGCTCGGTCTCGCGCTTGGTGCTTGGCGTCTCTGGGGTGCGATTGGCGGCAAAATCGCCCCTGGAGCCGCGAACACGGCTTCGGTTGACCCCCTCAAAGCAAACCTTCCCGCTCTCACCAACACCGGAAGCGGCGACGAAATCGTCAATGTGCCTATGCCGGGAACAGCACCCGGATGTACCGATAAGCCCCCCGTGCGATTGCTCGGTTACGCATGGAATGCACAGATGGGAATGTTGTTCGCCAACGGAGGCGCACAGGCAACCGAGGGAAGCCTGATGTGCAAAAACGGCGTCAATCTGAATTTTGCACGACAAGACGACAACGGGAAATTGCAGGAAGCCCTTGTTGCCTTTGCAACGGAACTCAGTCAGGGCAACGCGAACCCGGAAAAGGGAACCCATTTCGTGACGATTATGGGCGATGGCTCTGCGGCGTTTATCAAACCACTCAATGATGCTCTAAGCCGAATCGGACCGGAATACAAAGCGAAAGTCGTGGGGGCGTGTGGCTTTTCTCGCGGCGAAGACAAATTGATGGGGCCCGCCGAGTGGAAATCAAACCCGATGGCGTCTCGTGGGGGCGTGGTAGCAGGTGTTCTGCGTGATGGCGACTGGAACATCGCACAAAAGTGGCTTGGCGACAACGGCTTGAAGACAAACCCGGACGAAAAAACCTATGACCCCGACGCCCTCAATTGGGTTAACGCTTCCGATTACCTGGATGCCGCACAAAAATATATCGCGGGGTATTCGGAGGATCGCCCGGTTGTTAGAAACGGCAAACCGACCGGGGAGACAAAACATATTGTGGTCAATGGCGTCGTCACCTGGACACCGGGAGACGTGAACGCCGCCACCAAAAAGGGCGGACTGGTCTCAATTGTCTCGACAAAAGAGTATTCTTCGCAGATGCCCTGTATCATTATTGGGATTGACAAGTGGTGCAAAGCGAATCGTTCCACAGTTGAAGGTTTGTTGACGGCGATTGCAGAAGGTGGGGCGGCTGTCAAGGGCAATCCGTCTGCCTTGCAACGCGGTGCAGAAGTGAGTGCGCTCGTTTATCATGAGCAGGACGCAAACTATTGGGCAAAGTATTATCGCGGCACCACCGAAAACGATGCAACCGGGCAACCCGTCGAACTCGGCGGATCAAGTGTGAACGCCCTGCCCGAAATGTTGCTGACGTTTGGACTGGTAAAAGGCTCCGCCAACCTGTTTGCCGCAACTTACAAAGTGTTTGGCGACATCACGGCAAGTCAGTACCCGGCGTTGCTCTCTAATTTTCAGCCCGCAGATCAAGTGGTGGACACCTCCTATCTGGAAGCACTCGCCCGCAAGAGTGCCCCGTCGAAGGGAGAAGTTGTCAAGGCGAATCCAACCTTCGTGAAAAGTGCAAAAGCGGGAACGGTTACAAGTCGCGCAAAGTGGGAAATTCAGTTTGACACAGGCAAGGCAACGATTGCCCCCGGCTCAAAGCAACTCTTAGAGAGGTTGAGTCGTGACCTCGTGATTGCAGGAAACACCGCTGTCGAACTGAACGGACACACGGATAATGTGGGTACACCTGAGAAAAACATGGCACTTTCTGAGTCTCGTGCGTTTGCAGTGAAGCGTTGGCTTGAAAATCGCTATCCGGTCAACTTCCCGGAAAACCGTATTCGTGTTTCCGCGCATGGCTCCGGGCAACCCCTCACCGAAAACTCAACTCCGCAGGGACGTGCGAAAAATCGTCGTGTGGAAGTGGTGTTGGAGGCAAGTGGGAAGTAGAAGGGGCAACGTAAGAGAGACGGCGTAGATGAATCGGGACGGCGGAATAAATGCTCTTCTAGCGGCTTCGCCATTCCGAATTCATCCAATCGTGGATACCAATGCAGATTTATCAGGCGCGATGAAAACAAATGAATGAACCCGAATTAAGGAAAGAGCCGAGTAAGACCGGTACGATTTCGCCAGTCACCGAGGCGCGGGTGGACTTGCCTCCGCAAGTGTCATCCATGAAGGTAGCAGGAGCGCGAGGCAATGCGGCTTTGCGCGTCGGCGACCTAAAGTCGGCGAAGGGACGTAACTTCGGACAGAAGATACTGGATGCCTTTAAGCCGAATCGAGCGGTTTCGTGGAGCGGAATTAAGGTCATCATCGGGGTCGAAGCGGCGATTGCGCTCTTGATCTGGCTTAACTCGCCCTTTAAGGTGTTGCCAACGCCGATGGAAACGTTTGCCGCTCTCAAGACACTCTGGCTAACGCAGGGGCTGGGACCCGAACTGATTTCCTCCTTTACGCTCAACCTCAAGGCTCTGGCATGGTCTACCGTGATCACGCTGGCACTCGCCTACTCTACGGTGATTCCCGTCATGCGCCCGATTGTGGCGGCAGTGGCGAAAGCCCGATTTCTCAGTTTAGCCGGGTTTACGCTTCTTTTCGCCCTTATCGTGAGGGGGGGCGAACCTCTCAAGATGTCGCTTCTCGTGTTCAGCATCACGGTTTTTTTCGTGACCTCGATGGCGGCAGTCATTGCCTCGATCCCGAAAAGTGAATTCGATTATGCACGAACGCTCCGAATGAGTGAGTGGCGGGTTGTCTGGGAGGTAGTCATTCTCGGCACGGCGGACAGAGCCTTTGATGCCCTGCGGCAAAATGCCGCAATTGGCTGGATGATGCTGACGATGGTGGAGGGTCTGGTACGCTCCGGCGGCGGAGTCGGCACGATGTTGCTCAATCAGACGAAAGCCTTTAAGATCGCCGAGATTTTTGCGATCCAACTTGTCATTCTCATTGTCGGGCTGATGCAGGACTACGGAATCGGCGCGATTCGGCGTCTTGTCTGTCCTTACGCCGACCTGACTCTCGAAAGGAAAGACGGATGATCGCTATCGAACCTTACGAGTACGGGAAGACCGTCCTGAAAGCCGAAAATGTGCGTAAGTCCTATGGCAAAGATTTGGTGTTGAAAGATTTGAGCGTTGAGATCAAGGATGTGCATCGAAAAGGGTACACTCAGGGTCAGGCGGTGGCATTACTGGGGCCGTCGGGAGTGGGGAAAAGTACCTTTTTTCGGTTGCTGGCGGGTCTGGAAAAGCCGGATAGCGGCACGATTCTGGTTGAGCAAGAGAGCGTTCCCGTCGAGCGCGGCATGGTAGGCGTTATTGCACAGAATTATCCGCTTTTCGAGCATCGCACCGTAATGAGCAATCTTAAACTCGCGGGAACGTTGGGCGGACGCACCGGAACAAAAGCACAGGCGGATGCGCTGGATTTGCTGAAACGCTTCGGGCTTGCGCCTCAGAAGGACAAGTACCCGACACAACTTTCGGGAGGGCAACGTCAGCGCGTCGCGATCATTCAACAACTGTTGTGCAGTGACCACTTTTTGTTGTTCGATGAACCGTTTTCCGGTCTTGATCCGATTGCGGAAGAGAGTGTGTGCGCCCTCATTCGAGAGATGGCACAGACGGACGAATTGAAAACTTTTGTGATCGTGACGCACGACATTCCGGCGGCACTCGCTGTTTGCGATACGGTCTGGCTTCTTGGACGCGAACGAGACGAGGCGGGAAATCCTATTCCCGGTTCCTCAATCCAGAAGACCTACGACCTGATCCAGCGTGGCGTGGCATGGCGCAACGGAGACCGCGACACGCCGGAATTTGCGGGCGTTCTCCGTGAAATCAGGGAAGCCTTTAATCGTCTTTAGATAAGGTTTGAGAAAGTAGAGTTGGGTCATGTGCCGTAGCACATTGATCGCAGGAATAAATTCCGCGCTAGAGGCGTTCCGCCCCTGAATTGGCTAAAACTCGGACACAACATCCTTCAAATTACGCCGTTTTCTTTGTGGCTTTGCGCCTTTGCGTGAGATGAATTTTGCATTGTATATTCTCTGTAGATTACTGCTCGTTTGGAAATTTCGATGCCCAGAACAAATCGTATCAAAGAAGCGTTTCGAGAAAGTTACAACCTGGTGGGACTTGCGACGGCGGCTTCGCTGTCGGCGGTCATGTTGTCGCCGTTCCCATTTCTCGCCGGACTAGTCGCGGAGACGGCTTATTTGCTGTTCATACCGGACAGCAAGTGGTACTCAGACCGTCTCGACAAAAAGGCAACGGAGGCACAGGAAGCGGAGCGCAAACTCTATCGGGAGCGAACGTTGCCAACCCTGAGCGCGTCCTTGCGAGACCGATACGCACGGCTCGAAGAGACCTTTCGGCAGATAGAGGCACAGCGTCAGGACAAGCGGGAATGGTTTGATGAAGCCTTCCAGAAGTTAGAGTATTTGCAGGAAAAATTCGTGCTGTTCGCCCAAAAGCAGATGCAGTTTCAATCTTACCTTGAGGAACTGCGCGGCGATATTGGGACCAACGCAAAGCCTCGCAGACTTCGGGAAGACGATCATCGCAGTGCCTCCTCACTGAAATTGGTAAGCGTGAGTGACTATTCCGAACGATGGACACAAGCCGCCGTCAGCGATATTCAGGCACATTATGAGAGCGAACTGACCGAGTTAACGGAACTGTTGAGCGGTGAAGAGGACGACACCACGCGCCTTGTTTTGCAAAAGCGGCTCGATGTGCTGACGCGGCGCAATGAATTCGTGGGTAAAATTGGGAAAATATTGACCAATCTAAATCATCAGTTGCGCCTTGTGGAAGACACCTTTGGACTGATCAACGACGAACTCCGTGCCCGTTCGCCGGAACAGATTCTCGCCGATGTTGAAGAAGTTGTGGTTGCCACCGAGTATATGTCCTCGACACTGGAAGAAATCGCTTCGGTGGAACAGATGATCGGGCGCGTGGCGAGTTAGGAAAAGCCCTCACTTGATTTTGCCCACTCAGCCCTCTCCCTGTCACCTGCTGGGACGGGTTAGAGAGAGTCAATGCAAAAAGTCATTCGATTTACTCTCTCTCCTTATGTTCAGGAGAGTTCACACACCAATTCTGTTCCTCCCCCTTATGCAAGGGGGAGGTTAGGAGGGGGTTGGAAGTTGCGGTTTTTAGACCGTTGATGCTAATCAATCGTTTCATCATTGAAATCTACAAACCGTTGTCGAACCCCAACCCAACCCTCCCCTTGCATAAGGGGAGGGAGCAGATGCAGTCTTGCTTGAGTTTGTATCAGGAAATCATATAAAATAGAAGGAAAGAGACCGATGGATTTACGTTCGACTTTGAGAAAAGCGGCAGGGTTGCTCGTGGAGTTGCCCCCGGAAGAAGAGGAAGAGGCGACAACGGCGGAACCCTCTCACAATGCTCCTGCGTCCGGCAAATCGGACTCGACGGATAAAATGTGGGCGGAACTGGAGCAGGCGGCAAAGAAAACACCCTCTGGCGGCAGTGCAATTCCGATGCCGAACGGTGTCCCGTCCCGCACGATTGAGCAGATCGTTCGAGAGAGTCAGGGCCCCAATTTAGATCAAATCAAACTTTCGCCGGAAACCCTGCCTCCCGCTACCGGGGGAGGGGAGAGTTTGGATTTTGCGGCGATTTACGCTTCGGCGAGTCTGCCACAGGTTCCGTTTTCCTCTGAGCAGGTCATCGAGATGCTGGCTGCCCTTCCTTCAAGTTTGCCCCTTGAAGTCAAGCGACAAATGATGACCGTTTCGATCAACGCAATGGGGAAAGCAATTGGCGCAACGCCGGAAAGCATCGTTGCCGACGCCTCCCGAAAACTTGCCGCGCTCGCCGCCTACGCCGATCACCTCTCGCAACTCACTTCCGAGTACACGGGAGCCGCCGAACAAAAAATCGCCGACCTGCAAGCACAAATCGAGCAAATCCGTCTTCAAGTGGGAGCCGCACAGGAACGACAATTACGTGAGAACACGGCTTGCGCTACCGAATCTCACCGACTGGACGATGTGCTGGAGTTCTTCAGTCTCGACGTTCCCCCCTCCAAACACGCCGGATAAAGTTATGTCCGACTCTCGTTATGTCCGCGATTGAATGATCTCGGAACGGCGTAGCCGCCCCCGGCGCATTTATTTCGCCGAATTTGGTTTTGCATCGCCAACTATCTTGCCTCATCGTCTTCTCTGCTTTGCGTATACTTGAAGCAAACCGTGCAGACAATGCCCCACCCCGAAAAGTCCCACTTTTCGGGGTTTTTTACGTAGAAAGGAAAAACAAACCACGCAAAGAAAGAACGATTAAGGAATGAAAATCGGTTATCCCTGCAAAAATATCCAACTCGCCACTACGCACTCGAAAACATTTCGGCTGGCTTCCTACTCGGAGGAGCGGCTTTGTGAAGCCGTTCTCTGGAATCTGGAGGGACTGGGCAACATCCTCGAATTTAATGCGGAAGCGGGCTTTCTGGTGTTTCGGCTTTCCTCCGATATTGTGCCGTTTGCCTCTCACGACGTTTGTACGATGGACTGGAGAGAGCGATTTCAATCTGAATTTTCACGCATTGCCGAGCGGATTTGCCACTATGAGATGCGCGTCTCAACGCACCCCGGTCAGTTTATTCTCCTGAACTCCCCGCGTGAAGAGGTGGTTGTGGCTTCCTTCCGTGAACTCGATTACCATGCCGCTGTGCTGGATTTAGTCGGGGCGGATTCGACGGGGCGTATTCAGATTCATCTCGGAGGCACTTACGGCGACAAATCCGCCGCTATTAATCGCTTTGCTGAAACGTTTCCCTTGCTCCCTGAAAAAGTGCGAAACCGGCTTGTCGTGGAAAACGATGAGCGGCAGTATTCGCTTGCGGACTGCCTTGTCCTCTACGAGAAGATAGGGATTCCTATTTTGTTCGATGCGTTTCATCATCTGCTTTTTAATAACGGCGAATCGTATGCGGAAGCCC
>JACMPS010000376.1 GCA_014377395.1 Chthonomonadaceae bacterium | reverse complement strand
CGGGGATTCGACCTTACGCGGTTTTGCATCCTGAAGCAAAAATAAAAGAGAAAATTGAAGACTTAATCCCGGTACTTTCAACTACAACAGATGGTTTGGATGTGTTGGTTTCTATTCTGTTTACGGAAACGTATGCAAGATCAGAAGGAAGAACGTCACTTGGGATCAATTTAGAGAATTTATCACAAATTCTCAGAAAACAAGTTGCAAAACACGCGGATCTTCTGCGGCAAACTTTCGAAAGAGGTGGTTTAACTAACCCAGAAGGGTTATACGGGGATTTCAAACGTCTGTCGAAAACAATTGCAAAACATGGTGGGCCTGAATTTATTTAGACTTCGATTCTGACTTCAGTTTTCGGTAACTTGAATGTGGGTCGTTCGGGGCAATGGGTTGCGAACGGCTCCGTCACCACTCTCTCAAGCAGTGGAAACGCGCCGGGGTTCTCGTACTCGCTGTCCTCGTCGGGAAGACGGCTTTCGATGAGCGGGGGCGGGCAGTTCACGAGTTACGGCTATGACGGAGCGGGTCGGCTTCTTTCCGAGAGTAGTCCGTCTCAGTCGTATGGTCTGGACGCGGTGGGCAATCGCCTGAGCAAAACGGGAGCGACAAACTACACGTATGCCTACAATGCTAACGGCAACGACTGGCTGATGCAGGTTTTGGGCGGGACTTCGCTCACTCTATATTGACACAAAGGGACCTGCTTTCTTTTACCGTAACACAGAAGTTCGCCTACTCCATTTCCGCCCAGTTCATCCCCGATTTCGCATCGGCACGAAGCGGAACCTTCATCGTATACGCCGCCTCCATAATCGCACGGATTTTTTCTGTTATTCGCTCGATTTCATCTTCGCGCACCTCAAAAAGAAGTTCGTCGTGAACCTGCAACAACAATCGTACCGACTTCGGGTCTTCGGAAATCAGGTCTTCGTAGACATCAATCATCGCCAATTTCATAATGTCGGCGGCGGTTCCTTGGATCGGCATATTTACTGCTGCCCGCTCTCCAAATTGACGCATCTGGAAGTTCGGGCTGTCCAATTCCGGCACATAGCGGCGTCTTCCAAGCAGGGTCTGGACGTACCTCTTCTCTTTCGCGCTCTCCATTGTCTCCTCGATGTATTGCTTTACTCCCGGCAATTGCTCGAAGTAATCCTTGATCCACTGAGAAGCGACTTTTGTTTCGATGCCCAGCGTGTTCGCCAGCGCGAATCCGCTCTGTCCGTAAATCACGGCAAAGTTGATCGTTTTCGCCTGTCTGCGTTGATCGGAAGTCACTTCCGACAGAGGGACATTGAAGACGCGGGCGGCGGTTGCGGCGTGTACATCCCGGTCATTCTGAAAGGCCTCGGTCAAGGCGGGGTCGCCTGTGACGTGCGCCAGAATTCGCAGTTCGATTTGTGAGTAATCGCAGGAAAGCAGACGATAGCCCTCTGGGGCAATGAACGCACGCCGAATTTCGCGCCCCGCCGCACTTCTCACCGGGATATTTTGCAGGTTCGGGTCGGAGGAGGAGAGTCGCCCCGTGCTTGTCACCGTCTGATTGAGCGACGTGTGAAGTCGTCCCGTTTCCGGGTTGATCAACTTGGGAAGGGCATCGGCGTAGGTGCTACGAAGTTTCGAGACCTCACGGTACTCGATAATCCGCCTTGCGATTTCGTATTTCGGGGCGAGTTGTTCCAGTAGGTCAGCACCTGTCGAATAGCCTGTTTTTGTTTTCTTGCCGGTAGGGAGTTGCATTTTATCGAACAGAACCACCTGCAACTGTTTCGGGGAACCGATGTTGAATTCTTCGCCCGCCATCTCGTAGACCTGCTTTGCAATGGCGTCTACCTCGGTCGCCATACGCGCCGAAAGCGTGTTCAAGTAAGCCCCGTCCACACTCAATCCTGTGCGTTCCACAAGCGCGAGGGCAGGAATGAGGGGCATTTCTACACGCTCCAGAACTTCCCGCATCTGGAGGCGGTCAATTTCGACGGTAAGAGGTTCACGGAGAGCAAGAACAAGGGCGGCTTGCGAAGCAAGTGCCTCCGGTGCAAACGGGTCTTCCGCTTCAAGGTTTACGTCAAGGTGAATGGCGGCGAGTTCGGAAAGGGGATAAGAGGCTTTGTTTGCATCGAGCAAATAAGCGGCAATTTGCGTGTCAAAGGCAAACCCGGCAACGGTGAGTCCGGCGCGTTCGAGGGCAATTTCAATCAGTTTGGCATTGTGTGCCACCCGCTGCATCGCTTTGTCGGCTAACACATCTAAGAACAGACTGAGCGTAATTGCGTCGGGATCAATAATTGCGTCTTTTTCTTCTCTGAAAAGCCCGCCAAGATCATTGTCAGAGTGAACCCCTTCCTTCTCCGCTCTCTCCAAATTCTGCGTTTGTTGCGGGGTGACGTGCAAGGGAAGGGGGGCGTAGTACGCTTTTTCCTTGTTTGCCGCAAACCCGATGCCGCGAATGACGGAGCGCAGGGGCGCAGGGCTGTCGGTATCCAGCACAATCCCCAT
>JACMPS010000375.1 GCA_014377395.1 Chthonomonadaceae bacterium | reverse complement strand
TGGCGTTTGCGGCGATGCAACGCATGGAGGGGCGTCCCCGTCCTCTTTCGGTGGCTCCGGTGGTGGATAGTGAGGGACTTTATGTGGGCATGGCACACATCCATTTTTTTGTTCGTGCGGGGCTATAAAGTTGATTTTGTAGCGTGAGCCTCATGGCACAGTACGTCACTGTCCAAAAGGAATCCTTGATGCAAACTCTGACGTGTGCGTCCTTCCCTCTTGTCTCGGTCATTGTCCCGGCTTACAATCTGGAACGCTTTGTCTCGCGTACTTTGCTCAGCATCAAAGCGCAAACTTACCCCCGGTGGGAGTTGATTGTGGTGGATGACGGCTCTACCGACGGCACTTTTGAGACGGTCAAGCGCACCGTCGAAGGTTGGGAGCGAACGCTCTGTCTTTCGCAACCGAACGGGGGACCTTCCTCCGCCCGAAACAACGGCTACGCACGCACTTCCCCCGAAAGCAAATATCTGATTTATCTTGACGGAGACGACTTATGGGAGCCTCATGCCCTTACCTCGCTTGTCGAGGCACTGGAAAAGCGCCCGGATGCAGTGGCGGTGCATGGGCTGGCGCGTTACTGTGACAAAAACGATGCTCCGATTCGTGTGGGTGAGTGTGAAACACGGTTTAGAAGACGACACGGAATTGAAGGAGAAAAGCTTGTCGAATGGTCGCTCGAACGTGATACGACTTTCGAGGTAGAGGCAGTCGAAAACATCATTACGACGCCGGGGGTCATCCTTTTACGCCGCGAAGTTCACGAGAAAATCGGTGGGTTCGATACCGAGTTGAAGGGGACAGAGGATTGGGAATTGTGGATGCGATTTAGCCTGATGGGGCCAATTGTGTTTCTGGATTGCGTAGTACTGAATTACCGGATGATCGGGAGTTCGCTCTCCTCGAACGGGCGGGCAATGATCGAAGACTCGATCCGTTCACGCCTCCGAATCTTTCAATATCTGCGGGAGGATCAGGAACGGCATCGGCTTGCAAGTCTTGGCTGGCACCTCAACGACGAAAGAATTTCACGAGAACAGTTGCAGAACGCGAAAACGTTTTTGTTGCAGGGAAAAGTCGTTCTTGCGTTGCGTCGGTTCTGTCATGCGTTGCGGGTGCGCCGCCGCATGACCACTCCTGTTCGGTAACATAAGTCGAACGCATGGGAACTCTCTCAGAAGCATTGGCACGGTTCTTGCGGAATAAAGAGGTAGGTGTCATTCGGCTTTTCTTATGAATACAAACCAACTGCTACGCAATATGGCTTCGAGTTACGGTCGAATGGGCGTTCAGATCGTGACTACCTTTTTACTCACCCCGTTTCTGCTTCACCGGCTCGGAGCGGAGGCATTTGGTCTCTGGGCTTTAACGCTTGCCATTGCCTCTTATTTCGGAATTGCCGATAGCATCACGATGGGTGCGGTTCGCTATGTCTCCCATTATCGCGCTTTAAAAGATTGGGAGGGACTGAACAACACCATTGGTGCCGCCTCCCGCATCTATTTCGCTCTCACCGTAATCGCTCTCATCATCTGTGGCGTCGTAGCGGCTCTGGCTCCCCACCTTTTCTTGGTTTCGCCCAACAACCTTTTTGTTCTCCGTCTCCTGATTCTGAATATGGGATTGATTTCCGCGATTGGCTTTGCGTCGGTTCTTCCAATCCAGTGTGTCATCGCCTCACAGCGGCAGGATGCCCTTAACCTGCAAATGTTGATCGTACAAATTCTCGTTGCGGTGATTTCGGCGGTAGGTGTTTCGCTCGGTTGCAACGTTTTGCTCTTGGGCGTACTACAACTGCTGAGTAGCCTCCTGAGTGGCTTAATCGGTTACAGACTGGCGAAAATATACCTGCCCGAAGCAAAATTCACGCTTCACTGGAGCGCGGAACATGGGAAGAAACTCGGTTCCTACGCGGGTCTTGCCGTATTTGTCGCTCTCGGCGGACGGATTATCTACTACGCCGATACGCTGGTGATCGGGGCTTTTATTTCCGTCGCCGCGATTGCAGGTTATGCCGTTGTCCTCAAGTTAGTCGAGTTGCTTCGTAGCCTGGTCAACACGGGTGCGGCGGCAGTCGGCACGTTTGCCTCAGAACAACACGCCCTCAACCAGCACGACAGTTTACGCAAAATCTGGTATGAGGGAACAAAATGGTCTCTCGTTATCACCGTTCCCGTAGGCGGGATCATTATCCTGCTGAGAGAAACCATTATTTCGCATTGGGTCGGAGCGCAGTACTTGTGGATTGCCCCGGCATTGGTATGGCTTATGATCGGACACATCTTCGATCTCACGCAATCGGCGGCTTTTGTCACCCTTCTCAACACCGGAAGGTTAAAGTTTTTGTTATGGGTGATCTCACTGGAAGCGATTTGTAATCTGAGTTTGAGTATCTGGCTGGGACGCAAAATAGGCATCACCGGAGTGGCTATCGGAACAACTCTCCCCTTGATTTTTCGATGTGTTTTCGCCTATCCGATTTATATGTCTCGTCTTGTGGGTGCTTCGCCCCTGGATTATCTTCGATCCTCCGTGTTTCCTGCACTTTGTGCCGTCGGGCCCCTTTGTGTTGTCCTGATTTGTTTCGCTCTGTTCCATGTCCCGGTTAATCCGATCACGGTGATTGCTTTGCTGTCTCTTGTTGCGCTTTTATTCGTGCAGGGAGTTTT
>JACMPS010000374.1 GCA_014377395.1 Chthonomonadaceae bacterium | reverse complement strand
CGGAAAGACAAAGTTTTGATACGGCGAATACTCCTGTTGTAACTGTTTCCAGAAATGGAGCCACAAGCGAGGAAACAAAGCCACCTGTTCTTGCGGGAGTCGTAACCAATAGTTAAAGTGCGGTTCTCATAGAGCATAAATAGGATCGCTTACAGCGAGGATTGAAGGTGAACGAACAGCCTTCTCACTCGCGTTTTCCTTCTGATCTCAGAACGAAGATACACTTTTCAAGGGCGATTTGGGGGAATCGCGCCCCAAATCGCCTTCCCTTTAGATGGTTAAGGAGCCAAGATCATGTCTAATCTGATTACTGGATTGTTCGACACCGTGAGTGCCGCAGAAAATGCGGTTGACCTGCTAAAGCAACGCGGTTACAGTGAAAATGAAATTTCGATTATCATGCGAAATCGTGAGGAAGCGCAAGAGGTTGCCGATCATTCGGGGGCTTCCACGATGTCCGGCATCGGGGCGGGAGCTGCGATTGGCGGAACACTCGGCGCAGTACTCGGCGGATTACTGGCAGTGGGAACGATTGCACTTCCCGGTATCGGTCTTCTGCTTGGTGGAACAGCCGCCGCAGTGCTGGCAGGCGCGGGAGCCGGAGGTATTGCCGGGTCTCTTGTTGGCTGGCTTGTCAACCTCGGTATCGACGACGAGGTTGCGCCCTATTACGAGCGCACTCTGAACGAAGGCGGAATCGTGGTTGCGGTGGCCTGTCATCCTGATGACGATAACGCAGTACGTCTTATTCTCGAAGGGGAATCCGTTGCGGTTGCAGGAAAAGGATTGCCCACTTATATGGAGCCGTCTTTTGCTTCGCGCTATAGTGATCTTACGACGCCCGCAAGTTCAATGGGGTACGCGCCGCTTAATCAGGCGGCAGTGCAGGCAGCTCCGGCTGTTCCCAGAGCAACCTTTGACGATATTCCTGTGCCCTCCCAGACACAAATTCCTAACATCACGAACGCGGATCTGACGACTTTCCCCACTCAGGAAAACCCTCGCGTTTCCACACAAAGCGATACCGTTCCCTACGAGGGAAACAGGGGAGCTGGAACTATGCCTAAAGCCTATGACTCGACGATGAATGACTCGCAGACGACAATGGCGACGACCACGCCGGAAGTTTCCCGCACCGTCAATTCGATCAACGCGGCAGAGCGTTCAGCAGAGCGAACCGCCGAAACCCGCGAACGCGATGCAGAGCGTGATGCGAACGACGACGGCATTTTGGACGAGATGAAGACGGCAGTGGTCAATACGGCGGATAACACACGCACCGCTGTCCAGAATCAAGCGGACAAAATTGGAACCGGGGTTCAGAATACGGAAGATCGTCTCAGCAGACCCTAACATTAATCGCATCGGAATTGTGAAAGGAGGGAGGAAACCCGAGTTTCTTCCCTTTTGATTTACAAACCGAGCGTTTGTCCGCCGTCCACTACCCACGTCTGTCCGGTAACATAACTCGCCGCCTCCGAACAGAGAAAAACCGCGACATTCGCGAGTTCTTCTGGTCGTCCCAATCGCTTCATGGGGATTTTGTCGGTTGCCTGTTTTCGGGCGTCCTCGAAAGAAATTCCTGCCTTCTGTGCATTAAGTTCGTGGAGGTGTTTCAGGCGGTCAGTGCTGTAGGAGCCGGGAGCCACATTGTTGACGGTGATACCATAGGACGCAAACTCCTGCGAAAGCGTTTTAAGGAGTCCGAGCAAACCCGCACGAAACGTATTAGAGAGGAGCAAACCGGGGATCGGTTGCTTCACCGAGGAAGACGTGATCACAACAATCCGCCCCCAGTTTGCCGCTTTCATTTGGGGCAGAGCTGCCCCAATCATCCGCGTCGTGACGTAGAGCGTCGAGTCGAGTCCCGATTTCCACTGTTCCGGGGTCAGCGTCTCAAAGGTTCCGGCAGGAGGCCCCCCACTGTTCGGAACAATAATTTGCAAGCCTCCAAAGTGTGCGACGGTTTCCTGAATCGCCTTTTCAATCGCCTCTGCATCGGTCACATCCACGACAAGCGGAAGCACTTCGGCTCCAGTCTGCGCCCGAATGGTTTCTGCCGCCGCTTTTATGTCGGCTTCAGTGCGAGAGCAGATTACGACTTTCGCCCCCTCTTTCGCCAGTCCCAACGCAGTCGCAAATCCAAGCCCTTTGCTTGCCGCCGCCACAAATGCCACTTTGCCCTTTAAGCCCAACTCCATTAACGTTACTCCCCTTTACAAAAGAAATTTTGGACGAATTTATGATAAAATCCACATCACAATAGCCCGAAAAAGAGTAGTCCTGCCAGAATCCCGGGGAGCGAGGAACAGGCGCACCCACCTAGATCAAGGCTGTCACAGGCACAAACCCCACAATCAATCGCTTCGCAAGAAAGAAATCCGCAATCGAGCGCATCACACCTGCCCCTGTTAGAAACACCTCCTGTTGAGACAGCATTTCGACGATTGGAGGAACGAGCGATTCCACCTTTTTGCTTCGGAGCACCTTCCGTGTTTTCATCGTCTGTGGGTGGATCAGTGGGAGCATCCGTCGAACTTTTGACGATATTAGCATGGAGCAAATCCTCCGCGTTGATGAGTCGCGCTTTTTGCTCTCTGAGGGTACGGTGAGCCATTCCGCATTGTTTGAACCGTTCTCGAATCTCAGGAAAGGACGCCCCCAACCCTTTTTCGGCGATGAGAAGACGCGCAAATGAGGAGCAGGAGGCTTCCCCCCTCTCCTCGTTCAGCACCCGGTAAGCGCAGGAAAATCCCTTGTACGGCGACAGATAACACTGATACCCCCCAATAACGCAATCCGCGATTCGGTCAGTCCATGAACTCCTTGCATCTGTGACGGCAAAGCATCGGTCGGACATGGACTGAGGTTTCCTTAGGTGTCTTTCACTTTCCTGCAAAGACTACTTGCCAGGGAAGAAACACCTGACGATTGGCATAGGCAAAATCGTTTACGAAATCGTACTCGGTTTGTATATAAAGTAGGGTTGCTTCCGTTTTACTTTGTTCGAAGAGTGTGAGAGAACCGGAAAAATCACCGGAGACAGCACCCATGAGATTCCAGGCACTATTTCTTCCACTAAGAAGCAGTACACTATCTCGAAGCACTCCGTTGACCAGTCTCCATGTTACTAGATCACTACTGGTGTCGTTTTGGAAAATCAAAGCCACACTATCGTCTCCTGTGAGCGGGACGGCAAATTTCATTGTCCATCCTAAAAAGGAGTTTGTGTAGACGCTCGTTGCCGCTATATTCGTTACTGAGGTGGCATTAGCAGGATTGTAAGCCAGTGTCCAACGCACAATACTCTTTGTGTCCATATTTTGCAAGAGTAGATCAGGTATTCCGTCTCCATTGAGATCAGTGGCGGCAACGATATTCCAGTTGCCGCTGATGCCCCGCGAGAGAACTCCCTGTTGCGTAATATTAAACCCATTCATGAGCCAGTAAATCACAGCATGGGTTGTAGGGTCTTGCAGAATGACGTCGTCTTTTCCGTCACCGTTTAGGTCCGCTATTGCAACGATCCGGTAAGGAGTACTAAGAAAAGGAGAGCCATTCAACATAATCTCAGAAGCCTGTGCGATCGTGGTTCCCCCGTTACCGATCAGCCATGCAGAGGGTGTTCCATCAATGTTTTGTAAAATAGCGTCGGGGATACCGTCGCCGTTCAGATCGGGGGAGCCTTTGTACCTCCAGAATGGTGTGCCACCACGCCAGAGGTAGTCGCCATCATAAAGGATCATGCCCTGAAACTGATGAAAGCATACTGCTCCGTCTGGACTCTGGTAACGCACAAAGTGAACGAAGTCAGCCGCATTCTCCGTGCGGTTGAAGGAACGAACGAAAATGTCGGGATGGGCATTCGCATCACCGGAAACCAAATTCGTAGCGGCACTCACAAATGCCGCACTCCGCCCATCGGCGGAGACGGCAGGAAAAGCGCTGTCATTATTGCCCTGTGTGCCATCGGTTGCGACGCTTACGCGCTCAGTTGTGCTACGGATCCGATCTCTCACAAAAATATCGAATTTACCGTTGTTATCGTTGGAAATCAGGTTTGTCGCCGGTGATACAAAGGTCACGTAACGTCCACCCGCCGACAT
>JACMPS010000373.1 GCA_014377395.1 Chthonomonadaceae bacterium | reverse complement strand
TAAGCGAGGGGAAAAATGCAAATCGGTGAATGAACAGAGGACGAAAAGCGAAGCATCCCCGTCTCACACTTAGTCTAAAGGGAGAAATAAAAAGACGTTTCCGGGATAGTCCTCGTCTTCATCCGTAAGAAACGACAAAAGAAGGAAGTCACTATGCCCGGTTACAGCTCTGATTTTCACAAGAGCGAAGCGTTCGCGGAGATTGAGCGTCAGCTTAAAACGCTCTGGGAAGAACATCGTGCGCTTGAGAAAACCGACCCGGACAAGGCAATCCGCGTTCGGCAAAAAATCGGTTTGCTTCATGGGCAAATTGCAACAGGTCGCCGTCCCGATGACACGCACGATTGGTGGTGCGTCTGGTGTGAGCGAGTTTCGGTACAGACCGTTCCCCTCGACAGTTTCTCTACCTGCCGTTATGAGAATTGTGACCCGCAGGCGCGTGTGTTTGAGATGCTCAAGGCAGACCCGAATTTCGGGAAAATCGGCGCAGGTCACTCGCTCGTACCTGGACAATACTGGTCTTATGTACGTGAGAACTATCACCCGGAGTATCCTGAAACGGCGGAAGTCGGCAAGCGATACCCTGTCCCGGAAATTCCCATTCGATTAGAGAGTGACCCGCTCCCACCTGATCAAAAGGAGGTGTGACGTGTTCCTGCTCGAAGGAAAGAGAGGTTAGCGGCGTCTCTTTCCTCTCCTCACCTGAATTACCAGTCCGCCATCGAGCCATCGTCTTCATGAAACCACCGTCCCACGTCCTGCAAAGCACCAAGCGGGTGCGCCGCAATCCACTCCTCGTCGAGATCGTAGCCGATGCCGGGACGAGTGGGAACCTCCACGTACCCGTTTTTCAGGACAATCGGCTCTTTCAAGTAGCCTTCTCCAAGCGCAATAGTGAGATGTTCCTGGATTAAAAAGTTCGGAATCGTCGCATCCACTTGAAGACACGCCGCAAAATTAATCGGGCCATACGGATTATGGGGCGCAACAGAGGCATAGTAAGTTTCCGCCATTGCCGCAATCTGTCGGGTTTCGTTGATGCCTCCGCAAATACAGGGGTCGGGTTGAAGCACGGTAGCGGCTCCCTTTTCGAGAATCTCACGGAAGCCCCATTTCGTGAAAAGGCGCTCACCCGTTGCTATCGGGGTCTTGAACTGAGGGGCGATTTTCGCCATTGCCTCCGGGTTTTCAGGGAGTACAGGCTCCTCAATGAAAAGTGGGTGAAACGGACGAAAAGCCTCTTCCAACAAAACCGCCATTGGAGGCGAGACACGCCCGTGAAAATCAAGCATAAAGTCTACGCCCGTCCCAATGGCTTCCCGCACGGTTTGCACACGCGCCACTGCACTCTCGATGACGGAAAGCCTATCTATAGGGCGTAATTTATCAACGGGACAGAACTTTATTCCGGTATAACCCTCGCTCACCAGTCGTTTTGCATTGAGCGCGAGTTCTTCAAGGGTTTTGCCCCCGACGTGCGTGTAAACACGAATCCGATCTCGCACGGCTCCGCCCAATAGTTGCCACACCGGAACACCGAGCGACTTGCCGAGAATGTCCCACAACGCAATCTCGACTCCACTAATCGCGGCATTGAGAATGGGGCCGCCACGCCAGAACGGAGCGCGGTACATGATTTGCCAGAGATGCGTGATCCGGCGCGGGTCTTCACCGATGAGAGCGTGTTCGTAACTTTTGACGGCTTCGGCGATCACGTAGGCTTTGTCACCGAGACACTCGCCATACCCGGTGATGCCTTCATCGGTTTCGATCTTGACGAAAAGCCAGCGGGGTTGTACGGCAAACGTAGTGATGTGGGTGATTTTCATACAAACTCCTGAAAGTTGGTTTATTGTCGTCGCAATTCGGTCTGGGGTTGTTCCGGCAAGGTTCACGAATTTCGCTGAACCTCAGCCCCTGGAGTAAACTTAAGAGTGGAAGTCGAAGAGACTTTCTAAAGCACTTTCGATTTCGACAAGCAAATCGTCATAACTCCCCTGCCATTCTCTGAAGGTAAGCGGATCAGTCGCGAAAATTTTGTAGCGTGCCACAATTTCAACAGGACGTTTGCGAGAGGGCTTTTGGCGACGATAAAAAGAAAGAAGAGGTCCCGATGCCGTCTCCCAGTAAAAGGCTCGGAGTTTTGTATCGGGGTAATACTTCTGGATTTCAGGAAGACAGAGCGCAATGTACTCGTCTAAATCATAAGGATTTTCGGAAATCAGTACCTCAGCGTAAGACGCCCCCTTTTGTTCGGGACTGAGAAGTTTGATCCCCCACCCCCCATAATCTTTGCTTGACGCAATGACTTTCATCTCATGCTCGATGCACTCCAGCGGGTGATGGTAGAGAATTTCATTCCCATAGCCGTCGGAAGAAATAAAGTCGTTGCCGCGCCGTAAGTCGGTAATTTCATTTTCGATGTACTTTTGCAGGGCGTCATACAAATTGGCTTGCATTGTCAGCCAGACGGCACAGTGGGCAGCCGTGCGAACATGAATGAGGTAATGGTTCATCGTGAAGTTTCTTTTTCGATCCGCTCTTGTTCTGTTTCCGGTCAGGCAGGATAAAGAGCGACCTGCTCCAGAGGCTGGTTTTGGATAACGAGATTGATTCGAGGAAAGCATACCCGAAGCGATACAAGTTTGGAGTCAAGCAGACGTAGCACAGTGTCTTCGACTTTGGAGATTTCCCCACTGAAAAGGAAACTTTCGCTCACAAATGAGAGAAATTCTTCCCGACGAATTCACTTGACACTTTCTCTTTATCTATGATATACTCTCAGAGTAAGTAGAGAGTTGGTCTAATCCGAATCTCCTTATGTTTGCGGGCGGTTGGCTCAGTGGTAGAGCACTTCGTTCACACCGAAGGGGTCACTGGTTCGAATCCAGTATCGCCCAGTTTCCTCTCAAGGAACTTGCCGTTTCCCTTGTGTATCCCCCTCAGTGTTATTTTTCTCTTGCCTCCTGGGAGCCCTTCTAACTCTCAGGGGTTTTTGCGTTTTCGCCCCTACTCCATGCCCTTTTCGAGAGTGATCATCGCGCTTATAAGAAAATAAAAAAACTGTGAAAGTTTGCGATTTTCATCAACGTTTTCCGCACTCCCCCTAAACGAATTGAAAGCCGATTTTCGGCTCTCTGAACTACTAGTTCATTCGGATAAATAGTAGCATTTCGTGATAGGATATAATCACTTTAACTTGGTTCGAGCATCTTTTATTGTGAACTGCCAGTTCACTTTCGCCGGGTGCGCATTGCGCTCTTTCTCCCACGCCCCCACCTCTGCTTTGAGCGTGTCGAGATCGGCGAGGCGGCGGTTGAGGCATTGGCGAGAGAGAACCGATAACTCACACTCAGCGATGTTGAGCCAGGAGCCGTGTTCAGGGGTGAAGTGCCACTCGAAACGTTCCTTGAGGCGGTGCGCCTCTTCGGGAGAGAACCGCTCGTACAGAAAATGGGCGGCATGGGTTTTGAGATTGTCACAGACCAGAATAATTTTCTCGGCGTTCGGGTACACCTCGCTCGCCAAATACGCTAAACGCTCGGCAACGTCAACGCCGCAATGCTGGTCGCAGACGCTCACCCCGCGTGTTCCTTTGAGGGGTTCAATAGGAGCAGGAGGCTTGCAGAGCCGTTCTTTTTGTACTCGTAGTCCTGACGTGCCGCCTGTCCGGAAGAAGAGGGGATAGCGGGACGCGGAGAGCCGTGTAGTTCTTTGCGGGTTTCGTCAAAGCAGATGACCGGGTAGTCGGGATCATAAGGACGCTCGTACACGTCGAGCACATCCTCCATTTTGCTTACGTAAGAGGCGGAGGGCTTGCCGATGCACCACGTTTGCAG
>JACMPS010000372.1 GCA_014377395.1 Chthonomonadaceae bacterium | reverse complement strand
GATCATGCAGACAGGCGTAAAGTAGAGCGTCTCGGTATGCGTCGGGCAGGGGTAAATATTCTTGGAGGAAGAGGGCAACCCCGCCCCGTCCCTGCGCCAACTGCTTCTCAAACTCGGCTAAGTTTTCGATCAAATTGTTTTGTTCCTTTTGACACGGGCGTGTCAGTTGTCTTATCGCATCTCGAACGCACTTTTTGCGGTATGCTCTCCTTATCGTTTTTCGGAAAGATTTCACTCAAGAAAAGAGTCTTGCTCATGCCTACCGATGTCACCTGCCTCGGAGAAGCCCTGATTGATTTTGTTGCGACCACCGCCGATGTCACTGTCGGTGAAGCAGAAGGATTTGTGAAAGCACCGGGCGGCGCACCTGCCAATGTCGCAGTAGGAGTGGCACGACTCGGCGGTAACGTTGCGTTTCTTGGCAAAGTGGGAGAAGACCCCTTTGGGCGATTTCTCGAAAAGACGTTTTCGAGTGCGGGCGTGGACACGGGCGGAATGAGATTCAGCCCGGAGTATCGTACCTCCCTTGCCTTTGTTTCCCGGCAAAAAAACGGGGAACGTAGTTTCTGCTTTTTTCGGAACCCCGGTGCCGACATGACCTACACCCCCGAAGAACTCGATGGGGAAAAACTTGTAACGCAGGCATTTCACTTCGGCTCGATCACCCTCATTGATGAGCCTTCCCGACAAACGACACTCTCCGCGCTCAGGATTGCAAAAGAAAACGGTGCCTTGATCTCCTTCGATCCGAACTTGCGCCCTGCCCTCTGGAAAAGCCTCGAGACCGCACAAGCCACGATTTTAGAACAATTGCCGCACGTTGATCTGCTGAAAGTCAGTGCCGAAGAACTGCATTTTCTCTTCAAGGGAAGACTGCCTACCGAAGAACCGGAACGCAAATTCCTGAGACGCGGCATCAAAGAACTCAGAAAGCTCTTTCCTAATCTCGCCTTGATTGTCGTGACGCAAGGCGCGGAGGGTTGTCTCTGGCAACGGGAGGACTGTTTCGGAAATATGCAGGGTCTCAAAGTAAACGCAATTGACACAACGGGAGCAGGAGACGGGTTTGTGGCAGGACTGCTGACCTCCCTCCGCGAACAAAACCTACTTACGCTTGAAGCACTCTCTAAAACTGATTCAGCCAACCTCCACCATGCCGTGCAATTCGCCAACAAAGTCGGAGCGTTTACTACTACACGCCTCGGAGCAATTCCTTCCCTGCCCACTCATGCTGAACTCGACGCCTTTTTCTCCTGACCCTTGCCGCAAAACCCACCCTCTCAGGCGTAAAGTTCCGAGAATGATTAACTGATCAACACGAATTTCAGGGCAAATCGGGTTTATTTTGTATCTGTTTTTCGCATTTTAATCTGTGTATGATAACAAATCTCTGGAGAAAATTATGAGTAAAGTGGTACTGATTACAGGCGGATCAAGCGGCATTGGACTTTCGGCGGCGGGGAAATTGCTCGCCGAAGGGCATCAGGTAGCGATTTGCGGGCGCAGTGTCGAGAAACTGGAAGCGGCAATTGCAAAACTCGAACCCGACGACGCCCACTTTAAGGCGATGCAAGCCGACGTTACCGACTCCGCGCACATTGCTTCACTCATCGAGCGAACGATTGAGAAGTTCGGGCGCATTGATGTTCTCGTCAATAGTGCCGGGGCAGGATATCTGGGGGCGTTCGCAGAAACTACCGAGGAGATAATGGACAGGCTGTGGAACGTCAACGTCAAAGGCGCGATGCTCTCCACACAAGCCGTTTTGCCGGGGATGACTTCTCAGAAATCGGGACAGATCATCAATCTCTGTGGCATTTTAGGAGTGAAGACAATCGCCAACGCCGCCCTGTACTGCGCCACCAAACACGCCCTTGTCGGCTTCGGTTCCGCACTCGCCACCGAACTGAAACGCGCCAACATTCGCGTGACTTCGCTGTGTTGTTCAGGGGTAGACTCGCCCTTTTGGGATGGGGTTCCCGGCAAGCCACGCCCGGAATTGTTGCTTCAACCCGCCGAAGTCGCCGATGAAATTCTAGCATTGATTCGCCAGCCCGACCATATTATCACCAACACGGTTTTGCTCCAGCACGTCCTGCACCAGATGTAGGGGGAGAGTGTTGAGTGTCATTGTTGCGTGTGAAATTACAGACGACCCTCTACGTTTTGTCAAGGTCTTTATAGAGTTATTTTTTCGTTCTCCGTGTGCGAAGCACATACAGCACTTGTGCTACTGAGACCGGGAATTTATTCTTGGTCTGTGAGATTTATTACCGAATGGTGTTTCTCCTGTGTCTGAAGATAGTGCTGCCTTTCTTCTCAACACTTAATACTTGACACTTAACACTTTCTTCTAACACTTCTTCTTGGAGTCTCTTATGAACCGTCGTGACTTTTTAACCGCTTCCGCCGCTTCGTTGATTTTGCCCTCGCTTGCGTCTGCGTCCTGTCGAAAGAGCGAAGCAAAGCGGGAGGAAAAGGCGGGCTGGATTTGCCTTAAACTCGAAGGGGAACCCAGAGAGATCGGGTTTCAGCACGGCTCAGCACTCGCGAAAGAGATAGATGATGCGATTTCCGCTCTGAAACTTGATCTCAACCATGAAAATAGTGATACGTGGGAACGGGTGAAAGCGGCGGGAACGAAACTCTTCTCGGCGAAACTGGAACCGGAATACCGGGAGGAGATGGAGGGGATCGCCGCCGGGATAAAGTCAAAAGGTTACGCTTACGATTTCGCCGACATCCTCGCCTACAACGCCCATATCGAAATTACGGGCTACTACTTTCCGCTTCTCGAAAAACGTAAAACCGGGCTTGCAAAGAGTGGCGCACCCACCGCTTGTAGTGCGTTTGTGGCAACCGGAAGCGCAACTTCGGATGGCAAGATCGTGATGGGACATAACCTCTGGTGGGATTACCTGATGGGGCAACGGTGGCGCGTTCTGCTCGACATTCGCCCGAAAAAGGGAAACCGTTTTATCATGGATGCCCTGCCTGGATTTATTCACAGTGGAAGCGATTTTGCTCTTAACGCAAACGGGATTCTGGTGACGGAAACGACAATCGGCGGCTTTATGGGCTTTGATCCCGACGGCATTCCCGAATTTATCCGCATGAGAAAAGCGACGCAGTACGCCAACAGCCTTGACGACTTTCTGCGGGTGATGAAAGAGGGCAACAATGGGGGCTACGCGAACACCTGGCTTCTCGGCGATGTGAAGACAAACGAGATCGGCAAGCTCGAACTTGGATTGAAGAACGTGATCTTCTCTCGCTCCAAAGACGGCTTTTTTTACGGCGCCAATTTCCCCGAAGACCCGACGCTGACCCGCGAAGAATGTTACCCTGGAGCCGAGGATAATCTTTCTTGCAGAGGGCGTCGCCCGCGCTGGAAAAAACTCCTTGACGCGAACAAAGGCAAACTCGATGTCGAAGTCGCAAAGACAATGCTTGCGGACACCTACGACGAGACTACGAAAAAGCAGGGGGCAAGCATCGCCACACTCTGCGGACGTGCCGACCTTGACTCGCGCACGGGCTACTCGCTTTCCGGTGCCGTCAACACCAAAATCGTGACTTCCGCACTGGCAAAAGAGATGAAATTATGGGCGAGAATGGGCTTTTCGGACGGCAGTAGCCTGAACGTCGCCGAGTACATGGGGCGCAACCCGAAGCGTAAATGGCTTCAACCCTACCTGCGCGATATTCCTGCACAACCCTGGATTTTGCAGGGGTAAGTCTACGTCTTTATTTCTGTCCACGATTTTACCAGTTGACCTTACGCACAGGGAGCCAAATTAACGCATCACTCTTGTTCCTCCCCCTTATGCAAGGGGGAGGTTAGGAGGGGGTTGGAATTAACTACAGTCTCCAGAACAGACCTCACCCATGATCTTGCCCAAGTCACCCCTCTCCTGATTCCCTCATGCATAAGGGGGAGAGGGGGAGCCAATGCCTCTGATTTTTACGACTTCTGTGCGAGGAGAGGAAAAGAAAAGACCTCATAACTGATCCCGTTTGCGTCAGACAGAATACCAACTCAGAGCGGCGAATCCACTCCGCCGCATTTTGATTGCTTAACTTCTCGATGGGGAGACTTCACGCTATGAAATTCATTCGCCTTCGTTGCGAGTATCGCACAAACCCGCTCGGCATCACCGAAACCTCTCCGCGTCTGGAATGGACACTCTCCGGCACTAAACGCGGAGATCACCAGACCGCTTACCACATTCTGTGTGCCTCAACCCCGGAACTGCTCGAAGCCGATACGGGCGACCTTTGGGACACGGGGAAAATCGTCTCCGGTAACTCAACTCAGATCGTTTATGCAGGGCAATCTCTTACGTCTCGTCAGCGCGTTTTCTGGAAAGTGCGCGTGTGGGACAGAGACGATACGGCTTCTACATTTAGCACTCCGCAACAATTCGAGATCGGTTTGCTTTCTAATTCCGATTGGAAGGCGCACTGGATCGGAGACGACCCCGACGCCCTTTCCGAAACGCCCCCCGCCCCCTACCTGAGACGTGCGTTCGATATTAATAAGAACAGCAAAGCGGTCAACGCGCGGCTTTATGTGACGGCACGAGGCATTTTCACGGCTTATCTCAATGGGGAGCGCGTGGGGGAAGACGATCTCGCGCCCGGTTGGACGGATTATGACAAACGCATTTACTATCAGACTTACGATGTGACGGGGCTTCTGCGGGGGGGCGAGAATGCGCTCGGAGCCATGCTGAGCGATGGCTGGTACTGTGGACACATCGGACTGACGGGAAGGCAAAACTATGGCAAGGCGGCTGAGTTTCTCGCACAATTGGAGGTGAATTTCGAGGACGGTTCACAACAAGTCATCACAACGGATTCGGAGTGGCTTCTCACTCACGGCGCGATCCAATCTTCCGACTTGCTGATGGGCGAAACCTACGACGCCCGCGAAGACACAAAACTGGAGGGGTGGCTTCTGCCCGGTTACGTTGCCGACCCAGAACGCTGGAAAACTCCTGCAACGGTCAAGCCGATGGACGCCGTTCCCCTGCAAGCCTATCCGACAACCGGGGTGCGTCGCGTGATGGAACTGAAAGCGAAAACCGTCCGCGAATTGCCGGAGAAAACGTTTCTCTTCGATCTTGGACAGAATATGGTAGGGCTTTATCGCCTGAAGATGAAGGGAGAAGCAGGGCAAACCGTCACCGTGCGTTCCGGCGAAATCCTGAACCCCGATGGAACCCTTTATACCACAAACCTGAGAAGCGCGAAATGCACCGATCACTACACCCTCAAGGGCGGTGAAACCGAAACCTATGTGCCGTATTTCACCACGCACGGCTTTCGCTACGTCGAACTCACGGGCTTCCCCGGCACGCCCGATCTTGACACAATCACCGGAATCGTGCTTTCCTCTGCGATTGAAAAGGGCGGTGAGTTCACCTGCTCCAACGAAATGGTGAACCAACTTCAACGTAATATCGAGTGGGGACAACGCGGAAACTATATCGAGATTCCAACGGATTGCCCGCAACGTGACGAGCGGTTGGGGTGGATGGGTGATGCACAAATCTTTGCACGAACTGCCTGTGCGAATTTCGATGTCGCCTCGTTTCTCACGAAATACATGGTAGATGTCACCGACGCACAATCTCCGAATGGGGCTTTCCCCGATGTGGCTCCCCGCAAAGGCGCTACAAACGATGCGGCTCCCGCCTGGGGCGATGCGGGCGTGATCGTTCCCTACACGCTTTACTTATGCTATGGCGACACCCGAATTTTGGAGCGAAATTACGAAAGTATGAAGGGGTGGGTGGAGTACATTCATGGCAACAATCCTGATTTGTTATGGAAAAACAACCGCAATAATGACTACGGCGACTGGCTGAGCATCAAAGCCGACACTCCGAAGGACGTAATGGGAACCGCTTACTTCGCTTATTCCACTTCGCTTGTTGCAAAAACAGCGAAAATTCTGGGAATGAATGAAGAGGCGCAACGGTACGAAAAACTGTTTGAGGACATCCGTACCGCGTTCCAGAAAGCCTATGTGAAACCCGATGGCAAAATCGAAGGCGAAACGCAAACCGTTTATTTGCTGGCACTTCGCTTTGATCTACTCACCTCGGAGCAACGGGCACAAGCCGCTCAGCACCTCACTGAAAACATCGTGGATGTGTTCGACACGCACCTCTCCACCGGGTTTGTGGGCGTGGGCTATCTGAATCCGACTTTGACCTCTATCGGGCGGCTCGATCTCGCTTACAAATTATTGCTCAATGACACATTCCCCTCATGGGGCTACAGCATCAAGCAGGGCGCGACCACAATTTGGGAACGGTGGGACGGCTGGACAGAGGAAAAGGGCTTTCAAGACCCCGGCATGAACTCGTTTAATCACTATTCGCTCGGCTCCGTCGGGGAATGGCTTTACAGCACCATCGCCGGGATTGACTTTGACCCCGAAAATCCCGGCTACCGACACATTCTCTTCAACCCGCAACCGGGCGGCGAACTCACCTTTGCAAAGGGCAAAATCGAAACCCCTTACGGCGTTGCTCTTTCGGAGTGGCACAAGGAAAACGGGAAGATGCGCTGGACGATCACGGTTCCCGTCAACAGCACCGCAACCGTCTTTTTCCCGACGGATGCAAGGGAAAAAATCACGGAGGGCGACACCTCTCTTGACAGGGAAAACGGTGACTTGACCTTTTTGAAAACCGAAAACGGGAGAAGTCTTTATATGGCAGGATCAGGCACTTACCGGTTTGAGATTTTAGATTGAACGAATTCAATCAGCCCTCACCCATGATTTGATCCAATCACCCTTCTCCCTTCCAATCGCTTAGGCTCATTAGGGAGAGGGGAGTCAATACAAGGGATTGTTCAATCTTTCCCCGCATCGCGTCCGGCAGGACGCCTACACCGAAGGTGCTTAACGCAAGGATAAACTAGACCGTTGACTTTAGCGAAAGCGATCCTGAAAACGAAAGAGTGAAAGGTACTCTCTTTAGCCCCCGCTTTTATTTTTGCTTTCAATTCAAGGAATTTCTATGCCCTTCGATAAAACAGACATTGATGTCTCGCTTGTCAGTCGGTTAGTTGCAACGCAGTTTCCACGATGGGCGCACCTCGATGTTCGACCCGTCGAGTTGAGCGGGTGGGACAACAAAACGTTCCGGCTTGGCGACGACATGAGCATAAGATTGCCGAGTGCCGAAAGGTACGCCGCGCAGGTGGAAAAGGAACAACGCTGGTTGCCGAAACTCGCCCCGCTCCTCCCGCTTCCGATCCCCGCTCCGCTTGCGATGGGGCTTCCCTCTGAGGATTACCCCTGGCACTGGTCTGTTTACAAATGGCTTGAGGGTGAAAACGCAACCCTTGAGCGTATCGCCGACCTGAGCCAATTTGCAACTGATCTGGCTCAGTTCCTCGTCTCTCTGCAAAGGATTGATCCAGCCGATGGCCCGCTTTATGGAGGGCATAATTTTTTTCGGGGCGGACCCGTGGCGACTTACGACGCAGAAACCTTAAGGTCAATCCAAATTTTAGAGGACCACATTGACACCGACGCGGCAACGACAGTATGGGAATCAGCCCTGAACGCAACCTGGCAAAGACCCACTGTCTGGATTCACGGAGATATTGCCGCCGGGAACCTGCTTGCCGCGAGAGGGCAACTGAGTGCCGTTATTGACTTCGGGTGTATGGGGATAGGTGATCCTGCGTGTGACCTGGTGATCGCGTGGACATTTTTCTCAGGAAAGAGCCGAAAGGCGTTTCGCGAGGCTCTTCCTCTTGACTTCGATACCTGGGCGCGAGGGCGTGGCTGGGCATTATGGAAGGCTTTGATCACTCTTGTTCAGCACATTGACACCAATCCCATAGAAGAGGACAAAGCACGGCACGTCATTGATGAGGTGCTTGCCGATCACCTTCTCCCTTCGTAAATCGCAACTTCCCTACTGCCCGAAACTACAAAGGGCGGTCTCCGCGCTCTTGTTGCCGAGAAATTGATTTCCCGGACTCCTTATTTCACCCCTTTTGCTTTTACTCCAAAATATATTCCTCATTGAAGAAACTCTCAGGGATACTCTCTCGTAAACGGGGGTAGCGAACGAAATAGAGTTTTAGTCGGAATAGGAAAAGAAGATGCCCCGTGTTGCAGAACCCCTTGACGTTCGAGAAGCGATTCTAGAAGCTGCTACGCGACTGCTGGAGCGCAACGGCTACCGAAAAATGACGATGGAGGACATCGCACAGGAAGCCCATATCGGAAAGTCAACTATCTATGGTTATTTCAGCAATAAGGAAGAGGTCGCGATTTCCGTTGTTGAAGCGCACTGGCGAAAAGTGGAAAGTCGATGGAGCGAAATTGCCGCATTGTCTCTCTCTCCCAAAGAAAAAATGACGCGGATGTTGATGTTTCTCGTGATGTCCAGTTTCGACAAAGCGCAATCTCACCGTGCAAGCCTTGATGACACGATGGCTTCGCTGAGATCACTCATCGTTCCCAGGCGCGAGAACTTTTATAAAACTCTGGTTCCTTCGCTCACGCAGGTTCTGGAAGAGGGTTGTCACGAAAAAACATTCGAGTGTGACGACACACGCCGCATTGCTCAAACCATACTCGTCTGTTTTAGTGGACTTAATCCCAGTAATCTTTCTCCCCGCGAACTCGGTGAGAGAGAAGAAATCGAAACCCGTACCCGGCAGGTCATCGCCTTGATGCTGACGGGTTTATCCTACCGCCCGATAGAGGCGGACTTAGACGCAAAAAATTAAAAGTACCTTTTTTTAGCACGACGAAAGACAGAGGAAGACCACAATGGCAGAAGACGCACAGAGAGCACCAGAGAAAGAAGCGCAAACTTCCGCCCCGCCCGCTCAGAATGGGACTGCACCCGAAGAGAAGACAAAGGACGCACCGAAAGACCTTTCGAAAGAGGGAAATGACGACGATAAAAAAGAGAAGAAGCCGCGTCCGCCCTGGGTCAAATCCTTGCTACTTGGGCTGGCGGTAGTCGCCGTTGTCTTTGGAGTTCCCTGGGGAATTCGTTATCGCCACTACTCTCAAACGCACGTTTCCACTGATGACGCCTCTGTCAAAGGGGATATCGTTTCGGTAAGTCCGACGATCTCTGGTTCGCTCCAGCAGTTGCTTGTTGATGAAGGAGATCACGTTCGTAGGGGACAGTTGATCGCTCGTTTGGACGATGCGGGACCTCAGGCAAGTTTGCGACAGGCACAGGCGAATTACACCGCCGCCCTCAGTCAGATTCCACAGGCGGAGCGAAATCTCGTCTTTCAGCAACTTGCCACCGATGCCGCCGTCAAAAAGGCGCAGGCTGCCCTTGACTCGCAAAAAGCGAAAACAACGGGAGCGCAACAACAGGTCGGTCTGACTTCCGCTACCACCGAAAATCAGGTCAAGCAAGCGCAAAGTCAGGTGAGGGCGGCACGGGCGCAAGCCGATCAACTGTTTGCTCAGTATCGTGCTTCGCAAGTGTCGGCGGATAACTTTAAGCAAGCGGTGCAAACCGCCCTTAACTCAGAAGCGAACTATCGTCAGGCGGTAGAAACAGCACAACGCGCAGTGGAAGCCGCGCAGGGACGCGCTCAGGCATCACAAGCCGAAGTGGACCGCGCTACCAAAGACGAGGAGCGGTATAAGGTGCTTTATTTGCAGGATGCGGTTTCGGCGCAGGTCTACGACAATGCCCGTTCTCAGTCCCGCAACGCTCAGGCGAATTTAAGATCGAATCAAGCGCAAGTTGAGCAAGCACAATCTCAGGTGGAACAGGCAAAATTCAGCGTGAAGCAGGCGCAATCGCAGGTCTCACAAGCCCGAAAAAGTGTGGTGCAAGCACAGGCGCAAGCACTCGCATCGAAGAAAGCAGGGGACGCGGCAAACGAGCAAATCAAGGTCTCACAAGCGGGTTTAGGACTCGCAAGGGCGAATCTAAGTCAGGTCGGTATTCAGCAAACCAACCTTCAAGCGACTTCCCGACAAACCGGAGAGTCGGAAGCCGATGTCTCCACCGCTCGCGCCGGACAGGAACAAGTTGAGGTACGCCGTTCACAAATTCAGACTTACAAAGCACAAGCGCAACAATCTTTTGCGGCACTCAGCAACGCGCAGATCACGATTGGCGACACCACGATTTATGCTCCTTACGACGGAATTGTCGTCAAGAAAACTTCCAATGTCGGCGTTTCGCTTTCGCCCGGTCAAGCCATGCTGATGATGACAAAGGGCGATCATGTGTGGACAGAGGCGAATTTCAAGGAGACTCAACTCAAGGATGTGCGTCCCGGTCAATCAGCGGAACTCGAAGTGGACGCTATGCCGGGAAAAACTTTTAAGGGGCGGGTAAAGAGCATCAATGAGGCAACAGGTGCGGCGACTTCCCTCTTTCCGGCGGACAACGCAACGGGCAATTTCACGAAGGTTGTCCAGCGTATTCCCGTGCGAATCGAACTTGTTCCCGCCACCGATGATGAGGACAAGAAGTACGCTCGTGCGCGCGATATTCTCAATCTGCGGCAGGGAATGTCGGTGGTCGCAACGATTGAGACGGGCGGCGATCACGAGAAAGAAGAGCAATCGCAACCTCAACCGCGCAACGGGAGCGGCACGAACAAAGGTGACAAGGACGGAAGTAATTCCGGTGGTGGGGGTGCATCTGGCGGGAGTAGCGGTTCTGGGGAGAGCCAGAACGGGGGTCAGAAAGACGGAAACGGTGCGATGAACTCGCCTTCCGGTAATGGCACACAGGGCAACTCGCAAGGCGGTGGAGAGCAGGGGCAGAACGGCACGACAAACTTTGGTGGTCAAAACGGGAACGCGATTCCCAATAACGGAAACGGCACAAACGGGGAGAACAATTCTCCTGGAATGCCGGGAAATCTGCCGAATCTCGGCTCTGCACCGGGGAACGGAAATGCACCCACCAACTCGAATTCCAACAATCCCAACAACGCGGGAGGGAACAATCCGAATAACCCCGGATCGAACCAGAACAATCCCAACAATAATTCGGGAAATGGCACGAACAACGGAACCAACTCCAACCCCTCCAACCCGGGTAACGGAAACATGAACCCTTCCGGGGGAAACGGCAATCCGGGAACCGGGCAGGGAGGACAGGGAACCAATGGCACTGGAAGCGGAAATACGGGGACAGGAGGAACAGGGAGTACAGGCGGTTCGGGTGGTAGTGGCGGCGGAGGAGGACGCTGATGTTTTCCCTCTCCAAACCTAACAAAACCCGCATTTTACGCGCTGAGGTCGTCGCTCTAACCGGAATTTTGGCTTTCGCGTCTTCCGCTCTTCCGGCGCAGACTCTGCCTCCACAGACACCGGATGTACCACTTCCGATTAAGCCATTACCCGTCCCGACAGGCGTAATTCCTTTGCCGCAGGGTGCGCCTTCCACCGGGCTACAGTTTCCCCTGCCAACGCCCGCGCAACCGTTGCCGAAGGCAGACAGTCCTCTTTCAAGGTCGCCCAACCTCAGAAGCGTTGAGGGATTTCTGCAAGATCGAGCGATCACATTGCAGGAAGCCGTCTCGATTTCGCTGTACACCAATCGAGATTTTGCCACCGCAGTCGCCACGCTCCAGCAGGCACGAGGACGCACGGGGCAGGCAAGGGCTTCGCTCAGTCCTACCGTTGGCGTACAGGGAGACCTCACCTATTTCGATAGTGCGACTGTCGCGGATTTCGCTTCGTTTGCGGGGGGAGGGCAGGGCGCAAACGCAACACCGCCCCTTGTGATTACACCACAGTTCAACCCGACTTTAGGGGCTTCGCTGACCTTGCCTCTTGATGTGGCGGGTGTGCTTCATGCCGCCGTCAGTCAGACCCAGTTTCAAGAGGTGGCAGCGCGAATTGATGTGAATCGGGTTCGCAACGATGTGGTCTATAACGTCAAAAACTCGTTCTACAATGTCCTGAGAGCGAAAGCGCAAATCGCCGTTGCAACAGACTCGCTGAACAATTCGCTCAATCGCTTGAACGATGCCAACAAAAATTACGCGGCAGGGACTTCTCCACGCTTTGACGTGATCAGTGCCCAGCGCGATGTTGCTAATTCTCAACAAGACCTGATCAACACCCGCGCCCAACTCAGCATCAACCTTGCCTCTCTGAAAAGTATTATGGGAATCGGTCTCCAAACGAAATTGCGCCTGACGGACAAAACTGCTATCGAGTACCCGAATGGCGTGTTGCCGCCCGTCTTACCCTCTCCCAATCCGAGCATGAACTCAGGAATAAGGGACACAATAGGAAAAGCCAATCCGCTCGATCCCAACATAAAAGTCCCGCCTGTCGAAACGCCGCAACCCGTCCCTGCTCCCCCGATCAACCGAAGCGAAGCCGCACCGAAAACGCCTGCCGGAACCCCGGTTCCGCTTCTGCCCTCGCCTTCGGACGAGGTGGAGGACGATTTTGTGCTGGGTGAGGAGTACGAAACGCTCATCGCCGAAGCCGTGAAAACCCGCCCGGAAGTTCTGGAAGGCGATGCCCGGATTTCCGCCGCAAGACGTGGAATCCGGTACGCCCGAAGAAGTCAATCGCCTTCCCTCAACCTTTCGCTTTCGGACACTTATTCGCCAAATGCCGCCGGGTTCACCCGACGCAATGTGGCGGCTTTAACGCTTGGTGTCTCTGTACCAATTTTCGACGGCGGACTTGCAAAGGCGCGAGTATTGGAGGCAAGGGGAATTGTGGCGAGTGCCGAGATAGACCGTCGCCGCTCCGAAGATCAGGTGCAGGTGGAGGTGCAGCAAGCGTACATTTCACTCGTTCAGGCGAGAAATCGGGTTGCAGTCGCCAATGTTGGATTGACGCAAGCACTGGAAGCAAGTCGGCTTGCACGGGTTCGATATAACGCGGGAGTCTCCCAGCAGACCGGGATTTCTCCGCTTCTCGAGCTCAGTAGCGCACAGAGTACGCTGACGCAGGCACAATCCAATCAGGTGAATGCCCTTTACGACTACAACAATTCACGCGCTCAACTAGATCGTGCAGTGGGACGTTATGCGTTCACGGGGAGCGAACCAGGCTATCCGTCTCCCCATACACCCTTTGTGACGGGCACAAAATCGGGTGCAAAGTAAAGGGGATCCATCGTACATCATGGCGACACAAACCGCAAATTCTAAGGGTGCGCCTGCCCCTTCTCCCTCCTCTCAATCAGGTGCGCCCTCCGCCCCTAAAGCACAATCGCAGATCAGCGAATATCGTTGGATCATTTTGTTGGGGCTTTTGACGGCGGCGATTATGGAGGTCCTAGACACCACGATCATCAATGTCGCTCTGCCGCAAATGGCGGGCAATCTCGGTGCCACAAGTCAGGAAATCGCGTGGGTTTCGACGGGCTACATTCTCTCAAACGTCGTAGTTCTGCCGATGACGGCGTTTCTCGCGGCAACTTTCGGGCGAAGACGCTACCTTGTTGCCTCTACCGTGATCTTTATTGTTGCCTCTTTTCTCTGTGGCACGTCGCACAGTCTCGGCGAACTTGTGCTGTGGCGCATCATTCAGGGAGCAGGAGGAGCCGCCCTGCTTTCAACGGCACAGGCAACCCTGCGGCAGATTTTCCCGCAGGAGCAACAGGCACTCGTGCAAGCCCTGTTCCTCATGGGAATTATTGTTGCCCCGACTTTGGGTCCCACGCTCGGTGGTTGGATCACCGATAACTACACCTGGAACTGGTGCTTCTTCATCAATGTGCCTATCGGAATCGTGTCTGTTTTCTTGATTGGTACCTATCTTCAGGACGATCCCGACGCAGTGAGGCGCACGGGAAAGATAGATTTACTCGGCATCGGTCTTCTCGCAGTAGGGCTTTCCTGCTTGCAGTACGTACTGGAAGAGGGACAGCAGGACGACTGGTTTAACGATCCCACCATTGTCCGCCTGAGCGTTATCTCTGCGGTGAGCCTGATCGGTATGTTCTGGTGGGAACTCTCTCCTAAAAACAAAACCCCGGTGGTTGATTTTCGGGTGATGAAAAATCGTGATCTTTCCGCAGGGCTGTTTTTGTTTATCGCACTGGGATTCGGGCTTTACGGAGGGATTTACCTTTATCCTCTGCTTGCACAGATCGTGTTTGGCTTCACTCCCACCACAACCGGACTCACGCTTTTGCCGGGAGGATTGGGAACGGCGGCAAGTGCGCTGATTTGCGGGCGGATTCTCAGTGCAAAAAAGCCGATTGTGGACGCCCGAATCTTGATCTTTTTCGGGGTATTTATTTTCGCGTACTCAATGTGGGAAATGGGACACCTCACGACTTCGGCGGGGGAGGGGGATGTCCGCATGGCACTCCTCATGCGCGGCTTCGGTCTGGGGTTTTTGTTTGCCCCGATCAATAATGCCGTTTACGGAAGCATCAACCCGAAAGACGCACAACAGGCTTCGGGCTTGATCAATCTGGCGCGTCAACTCCGAGGCTCTTTCGGGATCGCCAATCTGGGGACTTACCTCACCAATCAGACGCATTATCATCGTGCCGAACTCGTGTCGCGGGTGTATAATGGGAGTGTCCTGCTGCAACAGCGCACGCAGGGAATAGAAGCCAATTTGAGAACACATGGGCTTTCGGCAACGGACGCGCAACACGTCGCACTCGCGCAGATTGATCGCTCTTTGATGCGACAGGCAACGATTCTTGCTTACAATAACGCATGGCTTTTGATTCTGGTGACGTTCGTTTGTGCCGCTCCCGCCATTCTACTTTTGCGAAAGCCAAAAAGCAAGCCCGGTGCGGCAGTGGACGCGCACTAGATTCGCTTGCAAAAGAGAAGTAGACGAATAAAAATCCGGACATCAATTTTTGTAAGATGTACGTGAGTGTTCTACCGCGTTTCCTCGGAGTTACTCAACGATTTGGATCATTTGACTCAATCGTTGCGTAACTCTAAGAACAAACAACTCCAGAGCCAATAAGTTTGATGAGCAACACGATGTCCCAAACCCCTTCTAAAACACGCCCTAAGTACGCCAGTCCAACGATCCAGGAATGTTTGTGCGAAATTACATTTAAGTTGGATGAAAATCAGAGTGCGGATCGTGTGAGCAATGATTTTTATAATCGCGTGAAGAATGACTACCCCTTCATCGAAAATGTACCCATTGACTCTTATACGTTTGATATCAATCCACAGGAAGAGTTGTCTTCACTGCAACAGGAACGAATTGAGATCAAACGTTTCCGTCATCGGGATAGCAAAACGCTACTTCAGTTGTCTACCGAAAGATTGGTGATCAATTGTTTACCTCCTTACCCCGGCTGGGAGGAATTCAAGAAATTAATTCTTCAGTCTTTCCAACACTTGTCCGATATCACCGGGATTGAACAGGTCTCGCGTGTCAACTTGAGGTATATTAATCGAATCGAACGTACAGCGGATGAGGAAAAACTGAGCACATGGCTCAAACCTACTCAATACTTGCCGCAAGCACTTTGTGATAGCAGTGTTGCCCTATATTTTCACTTAGAGACTCTCCTGAGCAATGAGGAAGTAGTCGCTATTCACGTCATGAGGTCAGAATCACAACAGAATCCGTTTGGCGCGTTTATGTTCGATATTCAGTGTATTTCAGGAATAATAAGTGCGGAGATCACTCATTTTGCCGAAAGACTGGAATCCTTGCACGATAAGGGGTCTGATGTCTTTTTCGGGGCTAAAACAGATCGTTTGGAAAGATTGTTAAAAGGAGAACTGAATTGATTAGCCCGCCTGTAATGTCACATAAAGAGGGCGCAGTTATTCTGCCGATTGGAAATGTAATCTTCAGAAATAATTTGCCTCATGCGAAAATCTTCAACGTTGAAACATCAGATGAAGCGTCAAAGTTCAGGATCGAACGCGAACAAAAACTGTTGACATTCATCCAGAAGTCTCTCGATAATCGTCAGATCACCAGAGCAACGGCTGAACTAGCGTTGAGTACCTGGAACGCAATCAGTCATTTTGTAGACGGTGTATTGCCTGTGCCAGATGCTTCCGCGATGCCGGAAGACGGCTTCATTTTTGTTTGGAATAAAGACAAGCATCATCTCGAAATCGAAATTTGTCAGGGAGAAACGGAAATCTTCTACCGTAATCGAGACACCAACGAAGTGTGGGGAGACACGTTAGATTTGAGTAACGACTTAGACGAAACCATTTTACGTAAAATCTTACTCTTCACATAGAAACCCATGCTACAAACGTTGAGACCCGGAAATGATGGCGAACCTCTCCCTCCTGAATGTCGAGTCATCAGGTTGCTTCGCTTTTCTTCGATGGACGAGAAAGTATCACCCGCGGATTTCACCGAAAGTTCATCGGATAACGGCAGACTTTCCGTCTACGAAAATACGCTGACGACCCCCTTACAGGCACGTTTCATGATGGGGAACCCGTCTGTATACGAACATTTCACCTCTTTTGTAGTGGGAGAAGCCAGAAATATCAAACACCCGTCGGTCTCAAGTCCTGATGTGATCTGGCATCCCTTGTCAACAAACAAACCGGGCTATAAGGGTCATTGCGCTCTCGTGAATATGATTAAGGTACCCAATCTCAGTGGTGCAAAAGTGTACTTGAAAAGTATTCGTGATCAACTTATTGAAATTTTAGAAAAGCCGCAAAAAATTGAGCAATAAGGGGAAAGGTCAGAGTAAAATCCTGACCTTTTCTCTTTGGAATGTGCGAAGAGAAGAAAAGTGCTCAGATCAAAACAGAGAGGAAGAAAAGCGATGCAACTGGACGGAAAAGTGGCTCTGATTACCGGAGGAACACGCGGAATCGGAGCGGCAACCGCGATTGAAATGGCGAAACGGGGCGCGGATATCGCCGTTGTGGGACGCTACCACGATGCGGAGACCGACGAAACGCTGGCACAAATCACTCAAACAGGAAGGCGCGGCGTCTTTATTTCAGGGGATATGAGCCTTTCCGAAGACGCCGCTCGATGCGTCGAGGAAACCGTGCAAACCTTTGGAAAACTTGATGTGCTGGTACACAGTGCCGGGGGCCCCGCAGGAGGAAGTTTGCTGGAGGTCACGCCCGAAACCTGGAATCACGCTTTCGATGTCCACGTCCACGCTATTTTCTATCTGTGTCGTGCCGCAGTCCCCTATCTCAAAAAGCAGGGCGAAGGTGCAATTGTCCTTGTCTCTTCGGCGGCAGGGTTACGGGGTTGCCTGAATGCGCTTGCTTATGGCGTGGTCAAGGGGGCAGTCATTCAGTTCACTCGCGCTCTTGCGCGAGAACTTGCCGATGACAACCTGCGCGTCAACTGCGTGGCTCCCGGCGTGATTCGGACTCGGTTCCACGACTCAATGACGCCCGAACAAGCGAAAAATAACCTCGATAACCGGATTCCGTTACACCGGGAAGGCACCTCCGAAGAGGTCGCGCAGGTCATTGTCATGCTGGCGGAAAATAACTTCATGACCGGCGAAACCGTTACGATTGACGGTGGCATCACCATGCGGATTGCATAAAATGTCAGAAGCCCGCCAACTTTCGGGTGACTTCCCAGGCGTATTTCGGGGTTTTGGTCGTGCCGTGTTCCATGCCAATAAACCCCGAATAGCCGACTTTCCTCAGAAACTTGAAGATGTTGGCGTAGTTCATTTCCCCGGAACCCGCCTCTTTTCTGCCGGGGACATCACCGACTTCAAGAAAGCGGACGTGTCCTTCTTTTAAGCCCGTTTCCATGCGCTGAATCACGTTTCCCTCTCCCAGTTGCCGATGATACATATCGTAATCCACTTTGATGCGAGGGTGTGACGCACTCATTGCATAACGGTAGGCGTCATACGAAGTGATCATACTCATCTGTGGGGACTCGACACGGTTGAGGGGCTCCAGAGTTAAGTAAACGTCGTAACGCTCGGCGATTGCTCCCGCCTTTTTCAGTCCGGCAATAATCTGAGCGTCCTGCACCTCCTGCGGAATGTCCTTCTGAACCGCTCCCACAAACGTAATCAAGTTCTGAACGCCGAACAGATTGGCGACTTTGCACCGATGCTCGAAATCATCCAGAAACTTCTGCTCTTCCCCCGTTTGCGTTAAGCCTGTTGTCCAACCCGTCTTCGGATTGCCCGTGATTGAGACGCAGGTAAGTTTATACTTGTCCTGCATCTTTCGCATGGCGTCATAATTTTTCTCATCGGGACTCCAGAAGGCGTAATGCTTTGCGCCCGCTTTTGCCGAGAGTTCGATGCGCTCATCATAAGGCATCGAGCCGGGAAACATAATCTCAAGGTTGATCGCAAGCGTGAACTTTGGCGGTGGAAGGGCTTCTTCCTCTAATTTCAGCACTTCTTCGGCTTCCGCTCTCTCCGCAAAGGAGAGGAAAGGAAGCGCAAGGGAAGCACCAATCAACTGGCGGCGGGTCTGCATTTTGGATTTACCTTTCTGCGATTTCTCAAAGACGCTTGCGATATTTCAGATAAAGTGCCGAGTGTTTGCTCGTCATGGGAACGGGCTTGCCCGCCACAAACATTCGCTCGACACGGGTCGTCAGTTCCAGCGGGTCACCGTCCGTAATTATCACGTCGGCACGTTTGCCGGGGGTTAGCGAACCTACTTCTCCATCCACGCCCAAAATCTCTGCGGCAGTCAGAGTCAGTCCGCGCAGGGCATCCTTATCCGAAACACCGAACGCTCTTAAAAAGCCCACCTGTCCGGGCAAGTTCTTCACCATCGCCGCATCCGAAGACTGAAAGGCAACCTTGACGCCCGCCTTCAAGAGAACGGAGACCCCGGCAAAACCTGTGTCATAAGGATCGTACTCCTTGATATCCGCACCGCCCAAACTGTTGGAAATGGGAACGGTGTAAATCAACGGAATCTTTTTCTTCGAGAGAAAGTCCGCCACACGCCACGCTTCACGCCCGTCCGCTAAGATCGGCTTTAACATGTACTCTTCGGCAAGGGCAATCGCGCCGCGTATTCCTTTCGGCGTGTTTGCATGGAAAATTACCGGAAGCTTCCCTTCCATGTAAGGGCGCATTGCTTCCCAGCGAAGATCAAGAAGCGTTTGGAGAGGAGCCGCCATTCGACGCGCCAGATATTGCTTTGCTCCCGCGAAAAGGTCTTTGATGCGCGTCTGATTTTCCTTCGAGGCTTCAACGCGCTTCTGAACGTCTTCCGGCGGAAGAAACTGACCTAAAAGTTCAATCGTTTCTTCGCTCAAGCCTTCGGGAAAGCGAACGTGAAGCGCGGCTCTTTTCCTGACCGTCATTTCCTCCACTGTCCACCCCGACATCTCAAGAACGGCACCCTGACCGCTCACCACGCCGCCATCGGGGTAGGTTTGCGTGAGGGAAATCCCTGCCACTCGCGACACGGGGAAATGCTCGGAGGCAGGATGCACGGCGGTATATGCGAGCAGATCAGGCTGAAACTCACCGCCTTCCGCGTTGTCATTGGTGACGTTTGCCTGCCCGATTTCCTGCAAACCGAGTTGAGAACCCGCATCCATCAAGCCGGGATAAACGTGCTTGCCCTTTGCATTGACGATCACCGCTCCTGAAGGAACCTGAACCCCAAGACCGACAGAGATAATCTTTCCTTCCGAAATCACAACCGTTCCATTCAGAATATCCGCCCCGCTTACCGGGTGAACGGTTCCGCCAACAATCGCATAAGTCTTTGCAATCGGGAGGGGAGTGAGTTCCGCCGGGTCAATCGCAGGAAGCGGAACGGTGTTTCGGGTGAGGGAAGTTTTGTCCACGCCAAACGCATCACGCCGGGTAAACATCGTCTCACCTTCCACCATCGTCAGCACACATTTCGACTCGGTAGAGAAGGGATGACCCTGCCACACGGCGATGTCCGCATCTTTGCCGACTTCGAGCGACCCGGCGTGACGATCTATCCCAAGTTGAATTGCAGGATTGATCGTGATCAGGCGCAGGGCTTCGTTCTCATTTAAGCCGCCGTAGCGAATAGACTTTGCGGCTTCAAGGTTAAGGTGATAGTTCCCCTCCGAGTTGTCCGAGTTGACTGAGGTAACGATGCCCGCTCTCAGGCATAGGGCGGCATTGTAGGAGATCGCGTCGTAGGCTTCGATCTTATACGCCCAATCTCCTGCAAACGTGGAAACGCCAACGCCCGCTTTTGCGATTTCCGGGGCAATCTTGTAGGCTTCAAGGGCGTGTTGCAAAGCCGCTAACTTAAAGCCGAACTCCTGACTGAGCCGCACCATCATCAGCATCTCGTCTTCACGGTAACTGTGGCAATGCACCCAGATTTCACGCTTGAGAATTCCGGCAATCGTTTCAAGGCGAAGATCACGGCGCGGAGCCACAAGATCAGGTTGCGTTGCCTTCACCTTATTATAGGTGTCCCACAGAGCCATATAGTTTCGGGCTTCGGTAAAGGCGCGGCGATACACTGCCTCCACCCCCATACGAGTTGCCGGAAAACGTCCCGCCTCGACGCCTCTCCCACCGCGTGAAGTCACATTCTCTCCAAGAGCGAATTTAATCATCCTCGGTGCATCGGCAATGATCATTTCAGTTGCCGTCTTCTGATATTTCATCTTGACGACCACGCTCTGCCCACCGATGGCGTTGGCGGAGCCGTGCAAAAGCAGGGAAGAGGTAACGCCGCTTGAAAGCCCCCGATAAAGGGAAAGACTTTGCGGGTTCAGCACATCGTGAATTCGGACATCGGCGGTGATCGAGTCGGAAAACTCGTTTACGCCGTCAATGGCGACGTGGGAGTGAGCGTCCACAAATCCGGGCGTGACAAAGCGTCCGCTTGCATTGATCACGGGGAAACTGTCTTGTGGGACGGGCAGGTTCGCCCCGATCTTCGCGATCTTGCCGTTCATCACAAGGATGTCGGTGTTTTTGAGAATGCCCCCGGTGACAGTGAGCAGGGTTCCATTACGGATCAGGCAATTGCCGTGTGTGACGAGAGTAGGCTTGCGGTCTTTATCGAGTTCGGTGGGAGCCTCTTGTGCTGAGGTGGGCAGGACAAGCGAGACGAGCAAAAGGGCGGAAAAGGGCGTGAAACGCATAAGATGAATAAACCTTCTGTGGAGTAAAAAGAATTGTTTTAGGTTTCGACAGGCGCACCTTAGTTTCCTGCTTCTCTCTTTGTTTCTTCCCGCTTTCCTGGTGATGCAAAGAATTGGATCACTCACACCGACCTCGTCCTCTTTGACGCAAACACACCGCCCTGCCCAGTTTTTCGCCGCAGGCATGACGTGAAGTTGACGCGCAAACTCTACGCGACCGCACCCATTCTCATCAAAAAAGTCCGCAGAGACACTCTCCCTCTAACAATTGCGCCTCCCAGAGTGAAAATAGTGACACCAACTGTCTCCAGAGTCGCTTCAACAGTAAAGCGCAAGCCTCCCGGACTAATCCGTGCGCCTCCCAACCGGAAAGAAATGACCTCATTCTGAAATGTCGGAAGGCATACGCAGAGGAGAACGGGAGAACTTTCGCCCCCCGACTTCCTCTCCCTTATTCCCTCGCAGGCTCGGAGGGAGAGGGGGAGTAGATGCGGAAGGCGGAAGGTGGTAGCGATAGGGGGAGTGGGCAAATAGCGAACCGGCAAAGAAAGAGGTGAACTGAAAATGGGACGGTGTTGAAAGCACCGTCCCACATCCTAGCGGAGTTACCCTCCGCAAAGAAAGGAGGAACTGAGAAATGATCAGTTTCTTCTGGCTTAACGTGATCGCGAGTGCGATTACGGTCTTCACAACAGTTTACCTGTTGTGTCCCTCATAAAAAGTCGCGCAAGCGAAGCCGCCACTCACTCAAGGAGTAATCCTGAGTAAGTGAAAGTCCTGTCGAAAGTGTTAAGGCACTTTCGGCAGGCACATTTTGCCTTGCAAGCGGTTTTTACTGTACCACGAAAGAGCGACTTTAGACCACTTTCTTCCTCCGCGTTCCTCTCCCCGGCTGTGCTATAATAAAGAGGTCTCTTTAGAATGAAAATTATTTGTACAGAAACTCAAGGTAAATGATGAGCGCAACCAATCCCGACGACCCCCAACAATTCATTCGTAATTTCTCGATCATCGCCCACGTTGATCACGGCAAATCCACTCTTGCCGACCGTCTTCTCGAAAGCACCCACACGATTTCCGAACGTAATATGCAGGCGCAGGCTCTTGACACGATGGATTTGGAGCGTGAGCGCGGCATCACCATCAAGATGACCGCCGTTCGCATCTCCTACCCTGCCTCCGACGGACATACCTACCAATTCAATCTCATTGACACGCCGGGACACGTGGACTTCACCTACGAAGTCTCCCGCTCTCTTGCGGCGTGTGAGGGGGCGTTGCTGGTAGTGGACGCGGCACAGGGCGTGGAGGCGCAAACCCTCGCCAACGTCAACCTTGCTTATCAGAACAATCTCGCTTTAATTCCCATTATCAACAAAATAGACCTTCCCGCCGCCGATCCTGACCGTGTTGCAGAGGAGATCGAGAGCGTTCTCGCCATTGACGCCTCGCAAGCGGTGCGGGCAAGCGCAAAGATGGGGATCGGGATCACGGAGATTCTGGAGTCGATTGTCAAAAACATTCCGCCTCCCTCCGGCAATCCGAGCAAGCCCCTTCGCGCCCTTATCTTTGACAGCAAGTTTGACAACTATTTGGGCGTCGTGTGCTATGTGCGTGTGGTGGACGGGTCTATCGAGGTAGGGCAACGTATCCGGTTTATCGCCTCCGGCAAAGAGTTCGATGTCACCGAAGTGGGAACGTTCGCGCCAGGGCGTCGCATTGGAAAGCGCATCGAGACGGGGGAAGTTGGCTACGTTGCCGCCTCCGTCAAGACAATTGGCGACGCCAATGTCGGGGACACGATTACGGATGCCGCGCACCCTTCCACCGAGGGGTTGCCTGGTTATCGCAAAGCCCTGCCGATGGTCTTTTGTGGTCTCTACCCGATGGACGGCGCGGCGGAATACTCCGAGTTGCGCGAAGCCCTGCTTAAACTTCAGCTAAACGATGCCGCCCTTTCTTTCGAGCCGGAAACAAGTGCCGCCCTCGGTCATGGGTTCCGTTGCGGTTTTCTCGGTCTGCTTCATATGGACGTGGTGCAGGAGCGATTGGAGCGCGAGTTTAATCTGTCGCTGATCGCCACAAGTCCCTCCGTCGTCTACCACATCACCAAAACCGACGGCAAAATGATGAACGTAGACAACCCCGCCGACCTTCCCTCCCCGCAAGTCATTGACTTTATGGAAGAGCCAACCTGCGTGGCAACGATCTTTCTCCCGACTCCCTATGCAGGAACGATTATGGAACTGTGTCGGGACAGGCGCGGCGACATGATCAAGATGGAGCATCCCGCTACCGACCGCATGATGTTGACCTACCGGATCCCGCTTTCCGAAATTCTGATGGACTTCTTTGATCAACTCAAGTCACGCACAAAGGGTTACGCCTCCTTCGACTATGAGTTAAGCGATTACGTGAAATCGAATCTCGTGAAGATAGATGTGCTGATCAACGGCGACTCGGTAGACGCCCTTTCCTTTATCACGCACCGCGACAAAGCCCAACAGCGCGGGCGTCTTCTCGTGGACAAACTCAAGGAAGTTGTACCGCGTCAGCAGTACGAAGTGCGAATACAGGCGGCTATCGGAGGGAAAGTGATTGCGGCGGAAAGTATTCGCCCCTTCCGCAAAAACGTGATCGCGAAATGTTATGGCGGCGACATCAGCCGCAAACGCAAACTGCTGGAGAAGCAAAAAGAGGGCAAGAAGCGCATGAAGGCGGTTGGCTCTATCGAAATCCCGCAGGAAGCCTTCTTAAGCGTCCTCAAGATCGGCGAATAGAAGTATTGGAGTGCTCTGGAGAGACTCTCCTCTCAGTCCACGCAGGTGGACTTCGCTCTTGTGTAGCCGGGGAATCGATTCCCCGGACTTCCTTCCATCAGACACCCTGACGTTCTTTTCCCTAACATTCCCCTAAACAAAAACAATCGGCTCTCCTTTCTTGTAGAAGGGAGAGCCGATTGCTTATCCAGTGAAGACTTAGGCGTTGTTCGTGCCTTTGGAAACCAGTCGGGCGATCCCAACAAAGATACAGGCTCCGATAACCGCACAAACAATGCTACCAACGTTGATTCCGTTTACGTCACCGCGTCCGAAGAGCAGACCGCCGATAACTGCACCGACAATTCCTAAAAGGGCGGTGCCAACATAGCCACCTGGCTCTTTGGAGCTTCCCGGCATGACCATCTTCGCTAAGAAACCGGCAATTAGCCCAACAACAATCCATGCAATGATGCCCATTTTATTTTCTCCCAATCCTGTTTATAGGGGAACCTTCGTCCCCCTACAGAGGTGTGCTTATGTCAATTTTATCAAATAGTGCGTTTACTATCCCCATGACCGAGAAGCAAATCACACCTAGTCCAAATCCCCGAAGCGACAAAGCCATGGCCTCTTCGGTGAAAGGTTCAGAACAATGTCGCTCTTGAAAACATCATAATTCCGGAACCACACACAAGTCGCTGAAAGATAGAGAAAGGTTCCCTAAGTTTCAATTACTTTATTTTTTAATGGCGGATAGGATTGTTGTCCCCGTAAAGGGCTTCCCAAACCTCACGAAACAACTTGCGTCCACGATGCACTCGCGAGCGAACCGTTCCCAACGAACAATTCATGCGCTCCGCCACTTCCTGGTAGCTCCAACCCTCCATATCCACCAAGTTGAGGACGGTGCGGTAGGGGTCGGCAAGATGCTTGAGGGTTTCGACGATCTGCTTTTTCTCGGTCTGAGCGAGAACCTGACTCTCGGCGGAAGCACCCAGTAAGCCACTCGGCGACTGATGCTTGTCAATGCTTCGCTCCTGCTGGCACAGTTGCTCAAGTGAGATCACTTCCAATTTGCGGCGTCTCCAGCGATCAATCGCAAGATTGGAAAGCACACGCAAAAGCCAGGAGGTGAAAGGATAGCGGCGATCATACTGATCGAATGCTTTCCAGGCACGGGCGCAAGCGTCCATTGTCAAATCTTCAGCATCGGTGCGGTTTCCCGTGATGCGGTAAGCAAGTCGGTAAGCGGAAGCGTAGGAACTCTCGAACAGGTGGCTGAACTCGAGTGCGGGGTTATTGAAGCTGGCGGTAGGATTCATAATTCTTATCGTCCTTCTCTAAGGTCTTATACAGAGTGAAAAAAATGAGTTCAGCTCATTAATGCGGTTTGGTGAATGGTCAATTTTTGTTGCAACATCATACGAGCGCGATTAAGGCGAGACTTGACGGTTCCAACGGCAATGCCCATCGAACCGGAAATCTCTTCGTGAGATTGCTCGTCTAGGTAGAACTGCTGAATGATGTCACGCTGATTTTTGGGAAGGGCGGCAATTGCTTTGTCGAGAAGTCTGCGTTTTTCTCTCGCAACCACATAACGTTCAGGGGAATTTGTGTTGGTTTCATCTGCAACGAGATAAGCGTCATCAGATTTTTCGACAATGCTGTCGAGGGAAACAGCCGGGGTTCGCATGGAACGGCGGCAAAGGTCATAATAAGCATTGGCGACAACCCGGCTGACCCATGCGGGAAGTGCTTCGGCACTGCGGCAACTGCCGATCATTCGGCAAATGCGAAGGTAGGCTTCTGCGGCGACATCATTGGCGTCGTCGTAATTGCCCGTCATTTTGTAAGCCAGTCCGTTGATCTGTCCCTCGAAGCGTCGAAGGAGAGTGTGGACAGCGTTTTGATCCCCTTTGCGGCAACGATTCAATAGAATCTCGTTGCTCACTACGTCAGCGACCACGTTGCGCTCAGAACCTGCTTTGGAAATCGTTTTCATCGAGAACTCCTGTTTGTGTCCGAAATGTAAAAAGCCCGGTGCGTCTCGATAGAAAAACAGAATTTATCTGCTCACTTATCGAGACACACCGGGCCTCAAGTGCGGACGTGACATACAGGGCCACGTCAAAAATCTAAGTTGTCTTTATCAAAGGGTTAGAAATACACCTCTAGCGCATTTCACATATATATAGACGCAAGTGCGGAAATAAAAGTTCCCATATTTCCGAAAAATAAACAATTTTTTTCGGAGGTGCGAACTTCTTGCCTTAACGCCGTTTTTGGAAGACGCTCTCTTTGACCTTCGGATTCCACTCCACCTTCTCGACGGTCACGATTGCCTCGGTTGCCGGGGACTTTCTGACTGTGCGGAAGGGAACGAAAACTCCTTCGAGGTTTCGATAATCCGAGAAGGTCTCCGTGAGGGGAGTCGCCGTTGCACCGTCTCCTGAAATCGTGTCACGCTTTATAACAAAGAAAGTTTTCATCGAAATGTAATCCGTGATCGGATCGCCGTTTGCAGGGGTTTTGACAACGACGTAGACTTTTTCGTCGCCGACTTTGTCCTCTCCTTTAATAGTGACGGTTTTATAGAGGGTTTTCCAGTGAAGCGGCTCATTGAAGTCCGCTGCGATCAGCGCATTGGCGAGGGCTTTCCCGGTGCGCGGCTCTGTCGGTAAAAGCGAAGACTCATCGCCAGAGGCTTTTCCGTTTGTCCACTCACGATTGGAAAAAATGCGTTTTTTAAGGGCGAAAAAGTCTAACTGCTCGGAAGCGAGATTCGGAGCCTTTGCCGTAATCGTTCCGGTTCCATTAATTCCTTGCGTTTCCATTAAAACGGAAACCTTGATC
>JACMPS010000371.1 GCA_014377395.1 Chthonomonadaceae bacterium | reverse complement strand
GACGAATTCGACGAAATGATGGAGGAGGATTCGGAAGAGGTCTCCCCCGATTAACGCGGAATGTAGTCTCTGTTCTCAGCCCACGCAGTTGGATTTCCCTCTCCTTTACCCGGGGAGTTTTTTCCCCACTGTCCGTTTCCGATGCCCTAAACCTTGCCCTCACCCCCCAACCCCCTCTCCCTTCCAGTCGCTTAGGCTCTTTAGGGAGAGGGGGAGTCAATAGGGATGCGTCTACGCTCGTTTGCTCTTGTCCCGTTCTTATCAATGAACTCTTTTCCCCAACATGGTTGGCGTCATAGGTCCTGATGCGATTGAACGACTCCCTGTATCTGCTCCCCCTCTCCCTAGTGAGGCACGAACGGCAGGGAGAGGGGGTTGGGGGGTGAGGGCATAACAGCTAAATCCTCACTCACCCCTTTATCATGTAGATAAATGACGGGGTGTAAACGTAGAAGAGGGTATGATACCCCGGCAACAAATCGAAGTGGTTTTGTTTAAGCGCGACCTCCGAATTCACGATCATGCGCCCCTGTTTCGGGCGGCGAAGGCAGGTGCGGTGTTACCGCTTTATGTGGTGGAGCCGAGTCAGATTCACGCTCCCGACTTCGATTCTTCGCACTGGACGTTTACCCGCGAAAGCCTGATTGAACTGCGGGAGGCACTTGCAATGCGCGGGCAATCGCTGATTGTGCGTGTCGGTGAAACGATTGACGTGCTGGAAAGTCTGCGTGAGAGGTTCACGATTTCAGGGCTGTGGGCGCACGAGGAAACCACCAACTCTATCGCTTATGCGCGTGACCGAGCCTTGCGCCTGTGGGCAAAACAGAACCGTGTTCCGTTCACCGAAATCCCTCCGGCGGGTGTCGTGCGCCGCTTGAAAAGTCGAGATGATTTCGCGGGACTGTGGGAAGAGCGAATGAGTTTGCCGATCACTCCCACGCCGCACAGATTGACCCCCGTTTGCGGGATTGTTCCCGGCGATATTCCCGATCATGCCGCCCTGAATTTGCCCCCTGATCCTCGCGCCGCCGCCCTGCAAACCGGAGGCGAAACGGCTGCACGCGCCACCTTCGACTCATTTTTAGGGGGCAGGGTCACGCAGTATCAGCACGGAATGTCCTCGCCCAATTCGGCGGCGGAACACTGCTCGCGTTTGAGTTCTTACTTCGCTTACGGCAATCTTTCGTTGCGGCAGGTGGTGCAGAGATCGCGTGAAACCCTCACCGAAATGGGGCTTTTCGAGCCGCCACGTTCCGGTACTCCCGAAGCGATGTGGTATCGGGCGATCCGTTCTTTCGAGGCACGGCTTCACTGGCGAGATCACTTTATTCAGAAGATGGAAAGCGAACCCCGCTTTGAGTTCGAGAACCAGATTGCCGCCTTTGACGGGATGCGAGAGAACGAGTTCAGTGAGGCGCGGTTTGAGGCGTGGAAGGCGGGAATGACGGGCTACCCGATGGTTGATGCCTGTATGCGCTCCCTGCACGCGACAGGATGGATCAACTTTCGGATGCGGGCGATGCTGTGTTCGTTTGCGTCGTATCATTTGTGGCTTCACTGGCAAAAGCCGGGGGTTTATCTCGCAAAGCAATTTGTGGATTACGAAGCCGGAATCCACTACTGCCAGATGCAAATGCAGTCCGGTTTGACCGGTACGGGAACCCTGAGAATCTACAATCCGACAAAGCAAGCGCAGGATCAGGATCGTGACGGCACGTTTATTCGGAGGTGGCTTCCTGAACTCTCGCGTGTCCCGAAAGAGTTTCTTTTCACGCCCTGGACAATGCCCTTCGCGGTTCAGGAGGGGGCGGGGTGTCGGCTCGGCAAGCAGTATCCGCTTCCCATTGTGGACGATTTGACTTCGGTTCGATACGCCCGCTTGAAGATCGCTGAGGTGCGTCATCGTGCCGAAACCACCGAACAGGCGAACGCGCTCTATCAAAAACACGCGAACCGCAAGTCGTTTTTGCGTCCGAACCGAACCTGCGTCTCTTCCGCTCCCCGCAAAGAGAAGCCCGCCGACACGCAGTTAACGCTCGATTGGTGAGAGGAGCGAAGTTCTTGAGTCCACGCAGGTAGACTTCGCTTGTGTTTAGCCGGGGGTTTAGACCGCAGGGTTTTCTAGCATCGATACCCCCGCACCTGCACTTTCTTGCCGCAGGAATGAATTCCGCGCTAGAGGCGTACCGCCCCGTGTCCTTCGGACACCCCACTTGTACTTGCCAGGACAACTAGAAGGCTCTAGAGGGTTGAATGAAACGTCATCACCGTTGTTTTTGCATTGAGTCTACGGAGGTAGACTTCGCTCTTCTTTAGCCGGGGAATTTATTCCCCGGTTTCTCCGGCACAAATTCCCCCCTTTCATCGAATAAATCCGTAATTTTTTCGCCTTGTGTCTTTTAATCTGTGTCATTCTGTGTTAATCTGTGGATAAAAACCGAAGCAAAACAGAAACGAGGTTAATGAGATGCGCGTGAAGATGGACTATGGCAAGACGGGGCGTGAGGTGGAAGTCCCTGACGGGAATTTGTTGGCGGTGTTGGGGATCACCCCTGCGCCGCCGATAGCGGACGCCGATACCGCGATACGGAGGGCGCTCGAAAGCCCGATTGGGACAGGTCCGCTTTCGGAACTGGCGAAAGGGAAAAGGACTGCCTGTCTTGTGATTTGTGACATCACGCGCCCGGTTCCCAACGAGACGCTTTTGCTCCCGATGCTGAGCGTGTTGGAGGGTTCCGGCGTCCCCCGTGAGGGCATCACGATTTTGATCCCGACGGGAACGCACCGCCCCAATCTCGGTGACGAACTCGTTGCGCTGGTGGGTGAGACGATTGCCTCCCGATACCGCTGTATCAATCACGAGTGCAAAGACACCGACATGATGACCAATCTGGGCGTTTCTCCAAACGGCGTCCCGGTGAAGTTAAATCGCCTTTATGTGGAGGCGGAACTGAGGATTTCGGTAGGCTTGATTGAGCCGCACTTTATGGCGGGCTACTCTGGGGGGCGCAAACTCATCATGCCCGGTATCGCGGCTTTCGAGACGGTACAGGCATGGCATTGCCCTCGTTTTCTCGAACACCCAAAGGCGATTATGGGCGTGTTGGAGGGAAACCCTGTTCACACTGAAAATATGGCGATTGCAAAGATGGCTCCGCAAGATTTCATCCTCGACGTGACGCTGGACGAGCAAAACCGGATCACCGGGGTGTATGCGGGACATATGGAAGCGGCGTGGCTTGAGGGGGTGGCGTTTGCGGCGCAACACGTTCGCGCCGGGGTTTCGGAACTTGCCGACATCGTGCTGACCTCCGGGGCGGGCTACCCTTTGGACGGGACTTTCTACCAGACCGTGAAAGGCATGGTGGGAGCCTTGCCCGCAGTCAAAAAGGGAGGGACGATCATTGTGGTTTCCGCCTGTCCCGAAGGCATCGGTTCCCCGGACTTCACAGCGACACTTTTAGGGGCGGGTGATCTGGTGAGTTTTGTCGCTCACATCTCAGAACCCGGCGTGTTTTTGCCGGAAGAGTGGCAAGTCGAGGAGTTGGCAAAAGCGTCTCGCCAAGCGGAAATCGTCATGGTGACGGACGGGATTGCCCCTGATTTGCTTTCGAGGTGCTTTGTAGAAGCGGCGGTTTCTGCAGAGGCGGCACTCACAAGGGCATTCGAGAAGCACGGAGAGGACGCAACCCTGACGGTGATCCCGCGAGGTCCTTACGTTATTCCTTTTGTGGAAGCGCAAGATTGAGATCGTGTTCAGGAGGGAGGTGTCGGCGGTTTTGCCCCCTCGTCGGGACGCAATAACTCTCGCCTCTCCTCCGCATCGTCCTCCGAAATTGGTAACGCGACACGGAGAAGTGTGTCTGCCCCTGTCGTGTCGTGCGAAGGGCGAAGCAAGATTTTGCTCTGCTGTTCCGCCGCTTTTACGGCTTTCAGTTTCAGCAGACAGGTTTCGGCGAGCGTCTTCACCTCGGCGTCCATCGAATTGACCTCTTCTCGTAACGTTCGCTCGATATTTGGAATTGCCTCTGTGTCTTCAATGCGAGAGAGTGTTTCCAGCACCCCAATCTGAAGCGGAGGGTAGGGACATTGGATCAGATTTCGGAGGGTGATACGTTCGCTCAGAGGAAAAGCCGCAACACTTTGAGAGGTGAGAAGCGGCAAATTCTGCAAGAGAGAACGATTGATGAGCGGAATATCTGAGAGCACGGTAGATTTCCAGACCCTCAGTAACGGTGCGATCAGACGCACATCGTGGTATTCCGCCGCGATCTCAAGGATGAGTGCATTGCTCTTTCGCGTTGAACTTCCGAGAAACGTGTACCCCAGTCCCACAAAGAAAACCACCAGAAGCGGCACGATCAACGGCGTCCCTAAATCCGCACCCGGAGGAGCCATAAACCACCGGAACAGCGCAAAGAAGACAACGGCGAACACGGTAATCGTCATGCGTTCCGTGAGAGCGTCGCGCAGTCGGGGTCCCTCTTGCAAAATCTCGATGATCGTTTTAACCGCATCGTCCGGCGGCATCGCCCGAATGTGAGTCATTGCCGCCTCCCGCTTTTTAGCGGAGGAATGACGCAACTGCTTTGCAAGAACTGTGATTTGAGGGTTTGGCATCGGTTACTTCAGTGATCTACTTCAGATCAGGTGCAGAGTAGGGGAGTAGGAACAGAGACAGATTTCCCCGTCTCCTACTTTTGGGTGGTTTTTTGTGTGCTGACCGGGTCAGCGTACAGGATACCTCGCCCATTCGTTGCGATGTAGACCCGCCCGTAAATGCGGGGGTCGCCCGTTACCGATTGACCAAGCCAGCCATATTGGTGGGCATCATCATTGATGCGTACCCACGTTTCTCCCCTGTCTTCGGAGCAAAAGACGCCTGCTATTTCCCCGGTTCCTCTTTTGATTTTTCCGGTGAGATAAAGTGCCATGTGCGGGTTTCCCGGTGCTGCCTTGCCTAAGCCTATTGCACCGGCCGTCACCACATTTTCCCGTTTGACAAAGTGTTTTCCGCCGTCTTCGGATAGGAACAATCCGCCTTCGGAAGCAAGCCACATTTCCCCTTCCCGCTCCGGGGAAAGGCGAAGTTTCGCGCTCTGTTTCGGCAATAATTCCGTTTGAGAGGAGAAGGTCACGCCGCCGTCATCGCTCTTGTGAAGTGTGCCTGTCTTCGAGTCGAACGCATAAAATCTCATTGGGTTCACGCGGTCGGAAACAACTTTGAGATCTTCCGGTAGCCCCGCACAAGGTCGCCAGAGAGAGCCGCCGTTTTCGGAGACAAATGCACCCGCTTGTCGGGGCGTCCACACCATGCGCCCTCCGTCCGCCGAAATCGCTATCGTTCCCTCGCCTTTGCTGCCTTCCGGCTCCGCCGGAAACGGTTTCCAGGTTGTGCCGCCATCCTGCGAGATCGAACCGCGCGACGTTTTCTCTCCGGTGGAGCCTGTGCGAACGATGACGGACGGCTTTTTCTCCGCAAAATCCAGTCCCGTCGTTGTGTTAAAAGTAGGGTTCGCTCTCATGCCGCTTTTCGGAGAGACTGTCAGGTCATCGTGGCGAAAACCGCCGATGTCTCCCATTGCGCTGACCAGGTGCGCTCCTTCCGGGGGACTGATCAATTCCAGTACCGCCGTTTCTTCCAGTCCCTGTGCCATAACTTTCCAATGTGTCGGCAACCCCCGGTCAGCATTCTCGATGTCGTCGCTACTCCAAATTGTTGCCCCCGTGACATACTGAGCCCGGTTGGAGTGAAAGGGATCAATCTCCACATCGCCGATCCAGTGACCGAACTCAGGGACAGGACGATTCCAGTTGAGAAAAGGCGCGGCGGAAGAATCACGGAGTGCGTTTTGCTTAAGGGAAATCCAGTGCGCTCCTCCGTCCTTCGAGCGGTAAATGTCGTCTCCGCTACTCCACTTATCCAGCGAACTCACCATCAAGGTGCCGGGATGCTTTTCATCAAGAGCAAGTCCGGCGTAACCGAAGGTCCCTGCACTGCCGCTATCGGGCTTGACGGGCGTGATTTCCGTCCAGACATCGTTTCTTGAGTTGAATTTCCAGACTGCCCCATTGCTTGCGCCATTAGGTCCCGGCGCGTTGCTGTAGGTTATGTAGAGAGTTCCGGCAACATCGAGAGCGGCATGATGTGGAATGAGAGGCGGTTGACCGGGAACGGGACTCCACGTTGCGCCACTATCCCGGCTTCGATAAAGAGTCGTCTCTTTGCTGACCACGCCCACATAAAGAGTAGGAGTGGGTTGCCCCTTTTTGCCGCTTTTCGTGTCCGGCAACACAAAGCCGAGAGAACCGGGATTGGCAGTCGCGGGAAACGTCTCGACTTTTCGCCAGGTTGTCGCATAATCGGAGCTGCGCCAGAGACCCGCCGTGCGCGTACCGAAATAAACGATATTCGGGCTGTTGGGATCAACGGAAAGCCGTTCGCCAATGGAACGCCCGTCTTCGTTACCTCCCAACTTAAAGGGAAGATTGGTACGCGCAAAGGTTTTTCCGCCGTCGCTCGAGCGCAAGATGGCTCCGTTTGTCGCCCACGATTGCAGGTAGGTTCCTGCCGCGAGATAAACGCGGTTCGGGTCGGTGGGATCAGTGGCAATACTTTCGATTCCGAAAAGATTCCAGTCCTGTGCGCTGAGCCAATCGGTCAACGGCATCCAGCGTTTTGTCGTCGGATTCCAGCGATACGCCCCCCCGATGTCCGTGCGGGCAAAGAGGAGGTCGGGTCTCGCCTTACCGTAAACGAGACCGGGAACAAAACCCCCACCTACCACCTCGACATTGCGCCACAAATAGGAGGTTGTTGCGGGGGCGGGCAGGTCTGCAAGGACAGAGCCGGAAAGATAAATTCCTGAGATCAGATGAAAACCGAGTTTAAGCAAACGAGAAAAAAGGAGGGTGGACATCAATGTTTTTCCTGAAAAGAGAGTGGCTTCACTTTATCACTCAAGAGCAAAAATTGTCAAGCGAGGAGAAAAAAAGACAATTTTTGTAACAATCCTCCCTGCCCTTCGTCTACTCTTTTCAAGAAACGGCGCAAATTTGCGTGGGAATAAGGGTACACTATTGATTAAAGTTGGAAAACAATCCTATCGAGAGGGAAGAGGAGGATGCAATGGGCTATGACCCGGCACACGCCGCCCCCTTGCCAATCGGATTTCCGCTTTGTACACCCGCCCCCGACGCGAAAGACGCCGCAGGACGCCACAACGAGACAGAACGAGGTACGGCACGCGCCATGAATGGCAACCCGCACGAGGACGCCGACCGAAATCTGGACTTCGATGCGTTGGTGACAAAGTACGAAAAGAAGATTTTCAACGTCATCTACCGTTTCATCGGAGACTACGAAGAAGCCACCGACTTGACTCAGGAAACATTCATCAGTGCCTTCCGGCACTACGATAAATTCCGGGGCGACTCCAAAGTCTTCACCTGGCTATATCAAATTGCACGCAACCTTTGTATCAACCGTATCCGGCAAAAAGACCGTCAGCGATCCCTTAAAATCGAGTCCCTTGATCAACCCCGCGAAAGCGATTCCGATGAGGGCATGACCCGTGAAGTCGCCGATTGGTCACAATCCCCCCAGGTCGTTCTGGAGGATCAGGAATTGAGACAGCGCATTTACGACGCGATCAACTCACTTCCGCCGGATTACAAAGAGGTGGTTGTGCTACGTGAGTTCCAGAACCTTTCCTACAATGAAATCGTCGAAGCAACCGGGCTTTCACTCGAAAACGTCAAAACCCGCCTTTCCCGCGCTCGTGGAATGCTCCGCCGAAAACTCGAACCCTACTATCGCGCCTAACCTCTCCTCAGGAGGAGACCTAACTTTCTTATGAAGACCGTACCCCGCAGACGCGCAGGCAACAAATATGCGCCGCTCTGCACTCTCCCCATTTATGCCGCCCTTGCCGTCTCTACCTCCGCACAGGCACAGAACAACTCAGTCCCGTTGCTTCAACAACCGCCCCCGCAGACACAGGCTGTCGGAACCGCCATCACCGAAATCGTGGTCATTGGCAACAAAGTCCTCAATGCCGAGTACATACGCTCCGCTTCCGGTCATAAAGTCGGCGATCCCTGCAACGAAGTCGTACTCGATCAGATGCGACAGAACCTGCTTGAAACGGGAAACTTCACCTATTTTTCGGGAGCGCAGGGTGTGCAGGTTCGGAGTGAGGAAGTCGCTGGAAAACCGGGTTGCAAAGTGATTATTCAGGTCGAAGAAAACCCGAAGATAGACTGGAAATCAAAGGTCAACATCAGTGGTTCTGGGCCCATTCCGCCTGAAGAGATCAAAAGTCTGATTCGCCAAACGGCAGTGTACAACGACGTCGATTTCGCGGTGGACATTCGCGCCATTGAAGGCAAGTATTCCGCGCTCGGTTATCG
>JACMPS010000370.1 GCA_014377395.1 Chthonomonadaceae bacterium | reverse complement strand
GTTTGGAGGCTTGGGCATGGACGACAAACATATCTCGACGGTGGACGCCGACGGGGTTGCATTTGCCGCCATTCAGGGATTGAACCGCAAACTTGAAGCGGAGAACAATGCTCTGAGAGCCTCTCTTGAGAACATTCTGAAACGTCTTGACACGCTGGAAAAGCAAAACGCGCGGCGATAAAGTCTTTGCCTCTCTCCTCTGTCGGTGACTTGATGAGAAAGCCTGCCGGAAACACTTCCGGCAGGCTTTTCTTCATCAGAAATGAGATTTACTGGGGCAGTGACGGCGTTGTCGGCATCTGGTACGAGGAGGGGCGCGTTTACAAAGTTTTCACAAAACGGGTTGATCTCAATTCCAACTCAACTTTTTGATGTGCTTTTGCTAGGATCGGTAGCGAATAAGTGGTAACGGTTATAATGGATTACTGAAGGGCGTTCCTCCCATGCTTTATGGAGAAACGCGGGCGGAAACGGGCGGCGGCATCCCTCTTTCTACACCCCGGTTAGAGGTGATCGAGGTTTTCTCTTCTTTGCAGGATTTCCGGTGATCGTCGTCGAAACTTAACTCAGCATGACCACTTACCGTCACTCTCAGACAAATCCCCCTGGAGAAACCGACCTTGATGAACCGACTCTTCGCTCTTTTCTGCGTCACTGCGACACTCACGCCGCTCACCTTTGCACACGCACAAGTTTCTGCCGTCCCCTCCGCCATGAATTTTCAAGGACGCCTCGCCAAGCCCGACGGAACTCCCGTCGCTAACGGCACTCACAACCTTCTCATTTCCGTTTATAGTTCGCTCTCAGGTGGCACGCTTCTCTGGCAGAAGAGTATCACCGGGGTCGCCGTCAAAAACGGCGTGTTCGCCACTCGTCTCGACTTTTCAAGCGGCTACCAGAACAGTGCCACACAAAGCACTCTGTTTGGAGCGAGTACCGTCTTTCTCGACATCAGCGTCGATGGAGGAGCCTCGCTCGTTCCCCGCCAGCAGTTTCTCACCGTTGCCTATGCGATGAAAGCCGACAGTGTGAAGGACGGGGCGATCACGAACGCAAGCATTGCCAACGGCTCTATCACAAGCGCGAAGCTCGCAAGCGGGGCGATCACCTCGGCTTCCCTCAATCCCCTTGCGTGGTTGCTCGGCGGCAACTCCGGCGTGACCAGCGGCTTTCTCGGTACGACTGACAACAATCCTCTTGAACTTCGGGTGAACAATCGCCGTGCCATGCGCTACGTTTACGCGGAGAATACGATTGATCCCAACAATAAATATCGCTCCATGAATGTGCTGGGGGGAAGCGAAATCAACTTGATTGGTGCCGGGGTCGTCGGGGCAACAATTGCGGGAGGCGGTCTCGATAATTTTACAGGAACCGACCAACCCAACCACGTCACGGCGAACTTCGGAACTATCGGAGGAGGTTACTCAAACATCGCTTCCGGGGGCTATGCTGCTACCGTTGGCGGCGGTAATTACAACACTGCTTCCGGAAGCAGTGCTACCGTCGGAGGAGGTTACTCAAACATCGCTCCCGGGGGCTATGCTACCGTTGGCGGCGGGATCTTCAACACTGCTTCCGGTGTCTCTGCTACCGTTGGCGGCGGGTACGTCAACACCGCTTCCGGGGACTACTCCTTTGCCGCCGGAAGTAATGCGAAAGCCAAGCACAGTGGTGCGTTTGTCTGGGCAGACTCCGGCAATGCCGATTTTCTTTCCACCACCATCAATCAATTCAATGTTCGGGCGTCCGGCGGCGTCCGCCTCTTTACCAACAGTGCCCTCACGTCCGGCGTCACCCTACTCGCGGGCGACTCTTCCTGGAACTCTGTTTCCGACCGCAACGCAAAAACAAACTTTCACTCGGTGGACGGCTTGGAAGTTCTCGAACGCCTCTGCGCGATGCCCGTGACTACCTGGCACTACAAAGCCAATACCGATATTCGGCATATGGGCGTGATGGCGCAGGACTTTCATGCCGCGTTTGGAGGCTTGGGCATGGACGACAAACATATCTCGACGGTGGACGCCGACGGGGTTGCATTTGCCGCCATTCAGGGATTGAACCGCAAACTTGAAGCAAAGGTTCAGACCCTCGAAGCCCGCCTCGCCGCCATCGAAAAAATTTTCCGCGAGAAGAAATAAACCGACAACGCGCAGAGGCATCGCTTCGGATGTCCTGAAAATCCGCCCCACCTTTCTGCGGAAAACCTCGACGACAAGAAAGCACCGCCGCCCTCCTCTGTCGGTGACTTGATGAGAAAGTCTGCCGGAAACACTTCCGGCAGACTTTTTGCATCGGGAATAAAGTTTGTGACACTCTCGTCAAAAGTACAAGGTTAGCGTTGTCGCCCATTTTTTAAGGGGTGCCCTCAATGGAAATACGGAAGCCTTCTGGCGCGATTTTCATTTCCAGACAAAGCGCGTGAATGTCCTGAAGAAACTGTTTTCCTGAACGATCTGTGTCCATATAAACGGTTTTCTCATTGACTTTGATTATCTTGAATTTTCGGCGCAACTCTGCGCGTCTATGAACCTGAGTAAGATTCAGAAACCAACGGTTTGCATGGCTATACTCAAAGGGAATAGGGACAGGGTTCGATTGTTGCAGTAGCCAGCGAACTGCCTGTTCTGCAAACCCTACCCAACTTCTGACAGGAATTTGCGATCCATCCGGTGTGTAGAGCAGGAGGGGTCTGCTGTTTTTTCCGTCTACGGGAATGGCTTGAAGATCTTTGAGGTTGAGAATTCTGTCGCCGGGTGCGATAGGCTGATTCAAGCGTACGGCTTGTGTGGGAAGAGGGAGCACTGTCTCAGATTTCTCTCTTTGAAGCGGGTGAGCAAGCGTTTCGCTAAACCATTGCGACACAGATTCAGAGGAGATGTCTTCAAAACCCTGTTGTTCGCTCAGGAAAAGCGTGATTCGCAAGACCAGTTCACTCATTGCGTTCTGCAGCTGATTCGGCAAAAAGTTATTGAAAAGTGTTTGCAGTTCCTGTTGCCGCTGACGCAGACACCGTTCTTTCTCCTCCCGTTGCCTTGCTTCTTCCTGTTCCAGCAACTCCTGCCTTTTACGTTCACTGATTTCGAACGCTATCCTTTTCAGACTGCCCGACAGCACCTCCGATTTAGAGAGTATTGTCATCAATTCGGAGATTTGTGCGGTCTCTCTGAGCGATGCCTGGACAATCAATTTGTCTCCCAGCAAGCCCTGAATGGCGTTGTCATAAAGTCGCCATAGTTGCCCGTTTGTCAGCACCACAAACCGCTTGCCGTTATGATTAGCGTAATTGAGTGCTTGCTTTGCGTGAATGTCTTCCAGAGAAACGTTCCAGGCTTTCGCTTCCAGATAGTAAGTCGAAGTTGTGTCACGAGGGAGAAGGGTATAATCGGGAAACTGACCTGTGCTGTCGGCAATACGCGACTCGATCTCGCGCCGAGGATAACCGCTTGCCCAGAGGAGCGGCAAAATCACCCACTCACAGGTGTTCGATTCGTTTTTAGGGGGGTCAGAGAAGAAAAGTTGCGCTTCTGCAATCTCATCGGCAAGGGTCATAGCGTATCCATTCGGGTATATCAGTGGTAAAGGTGGAACGGCCTTAACATTCGACAAAACCTACCCCATTTCCTTGCAAATGAGGAGAGAGAAACTATTGAACTGGAAAGAGGTTCTTACCCCACAAACTCTATAGTCCCTTGCAGGAAACCGTTCCTATACGGCAGGCGTTTCCTATTTTGAAGATGGAGCCGTATCCGGTCTTCGTATTGGGGAGAAAACACTGACTGCGAAAGTGGCTGGAACCGAGCGGTATCGAGTGCGGCTTGAGTACAGTGAGTCAGGGCAAATCCTCGGCGATTGCACTTGCCCCTACGCAGAAGAAGGCAATTTCTGCAAGCATTGCGTGGCTTTGGGAATCGCGTTTCTCAAAGGTGAAGATGAGATTCTATCGTCCTCCCAACCTGCGGAACTCGATGCAGTCAGGGCTTACCTCCAGCAATGCCCTCATGAGGAATTGGTTGACTTGCTTCTGGAACAGGCTACCTAATGACGAAGACCTGCTGGATCGAATTTTGCTCGACATCGAACCTATCGTTGATCAAATCTAAGAACGTCCGAGAATAGGACTTATTTCTAAGCCGAAGCACCCGTGTAATGCTTTAGTCCGAACCGCCAGAACGCCGATGCTCCCATGACCGCCACAAACGCCACCAAAACGGAGATCCCGATAAACCCGCCCCCCACCCGCCCCGCCAACGCCTGCGCGGGAACCGTGATGATGAACGCTATCGGGATCACATAGGACAATGCCCCTCGAAGCCACGCCGGATAAATCTCAATCGGATACCGCCCCGCCTCGAACGCCTGCCACACGATCTGCTCGATATTGTCTATGCGCGTCGCCCAGAAGGTGATCGTCACAAGACAAAGCCACAGCGAGTAAACGATGACCGCCCCCGCCACCAGCGTGATCGCAAAGTTCACAGATTGAGCCGCGCCGACGCCCAATGAAAGCCGCCCGACGGTGTAAACCGTCAGTCCCATGCCCACCATCACATTCGCCAGCCGCCACACGTTCACCGTGCGAAACGTTGCCAGAAATTGTGGGCTGACCGGCTTCAGCAAGACAAAATCAAGGGTTCCGTTTCTCACCTGCTCCATAATTTGCCTCATGTTCGGCGCGATAAACGTTTCGATCAAGCCGTCCATAAGATAGTAAACCGCCAGCAGGACAAGGGCTTGAGCAAACGACCAGCCCTTGATCGTCGCCGTATACTGAAACGCGACGGACAGTCCGCCTACCGTTGTCAGCAAGCCGAGCAGAGAGGCAATAATACGGGTAAAAAAGTCCGCACGGTACTCCATATCCGTCTGGACGCTCGTGCGAAAAAATACCGCAAAGAGTTTCAGATAGCGCATCATGTCAGGCTCCCACCGCCGAGTACTGTCGAATTCCAGAGTTCCACATTTTTCGCAAAGCGATCACGCTGAGGCTCAACCAGAAGATTTGCAAGGCGAAACCGAGCGGGATTTGCGAGGGTGGCACACGCCCTAAAGCGAGTTCGACGGGAAAAGAAATCATGCTCCGAAAAGGCGAGTAGGTCGCTATCGTACCGAGCCACAAAGGAAGCAGGGCGAGCGGCGCGATCCTGCCCGAAAGGAAACTGTCGAGCGTAAAATAGAGTTGATTGATTGCGTCCACCCGTGTTGTCCAGAAGGCGATTAGCGCAACACAGTAGTTGAAAAGATACCGCATAACTCCCGCTATCAGGAGCGCGGGAACCGCGAGAATCGGTTGCCAGAGATTGGCGGGAGGCGTCGGCTTGAAGATCAAAATCAGAAGCCCCCACACAGGCAGTAGCATGGCACTCGTCACAATCTTGAACGCAAGATTAGCGGCAACGTCCCGGTGAATCGGATGTATCGGCTTGAGCAGTTGCGGCGAGAGTTGCCCATCTCTGATGCGTGATGCAAACTCCATTGCGTCCCACGACATTGTAAGGTGAGAGAACACCATAAAGACGAGAAAGTAGGCGGCGAAGTCGGCACGGCTGAACGTGGTCGCGCCCTGCGAGATGCTTCCACCCCGTGACGCAGTGGCGGCAGTCCAGACCGCCAGAGAAATCAGAGGTCCTACAAAGCCCCACACTGCCCAGATCAGCACCGCAAAGCGATACTGGAGCATGGCGGCGATCCCGACTTTGAGTTGTGCGCGATAAATTTGAATCCAGCGAGTCATTGAAAAATTTCTCTCCTTACGCACCCGTTTTACGCACTGACGCCCGAAGCGAAAACCTGCTCGATCACCTCTTCAATCGAAGGGTCTTCCACGGTCAAGTCTCTGACAGGCAACTCCGCCAGCAAACGCGCAACGGTGCTTGACGTTTCCTCACGGGGAAGTCGCAGGGTCACTTTCATTTCCTCTTGCTCTGTCACTAAGCCGTAGTCTCCCGCCTTTTGCGCGGCTTCGGGCGTCTCGAAATCCAACTTCACCAACTTGAACGGCGCAATTCTATCCGAAAGAGCGGAGAGGTCGCCGTCATACAGCAAGGCTCCTCGATGAATCACAATCACTCGCTTGCAAAGTGCCGTCACGTCTGCCATGTAGTGACTGGTCAGCAAAACCGTCGTGCCGTACTTCCGGTTTTGCTCTCCGATAAACTGACGAATACGCACCTGCATCGTCACGTCTACACCGAGCGTCGGTTCATCGAGAAAAAGGACGGCGGGGCGATGAAGCAATGCCGCCGCAAGCTCGCACTTCATGCGCTCACCGAGCGAAAGACCGCGTACGGGCTTTTTCAGCAACTTCTCCAGATCGAGCAGGGCAATTAGTTCATCGAGAGTCTCTTGAAACTGCTTTTCGGGGATCTGGTAAACGGCGCGATTGACCAGAAATGAGTCCATTGCCGGAATGTCCCACATCAGTTGGTTGCGGTTGCCCATCACAAGGCTGATATGTCGCAGGTATTTTTGCTCCCGGTTCCAGGGAGTGTATCCCATCACGCTTGCGGCTCCCCCGGTAGGAAAGAGTAGCCCGGAAAGCATTTTAAGCGTGGTGGTTTTTCCGGCTCCGTTCGGACCCAGAAACCCGACAACCTCCCCCGGCTCAATGGTAAAGGACACGCCTTTGACCGCCTCTACTTCCTTGTAGGTACGCTTGAACAGACTTTTGATCGAAGCCTTTGTCCCTGCCTCACGCTCGTGGACGCGGTACGATTTCTTGAGGTCATCAACACGAATTTGGGGGTCTGACACAGTAGTGCTCTCTTCAGTTTAGGTGGAATGGTTTTAACACGAACGAGGTCTAAAAATCAAGTAGACACCGAAACAATGTAGACAAAACAGAATGTTTCCGTTTCTTTCGTGTACTCCCCCTCTTGCATCAGGGAAGAGCAAAGCAAGCGGGCTTTTCAAGCGTGAGGTATACTAAACCAACCTGTTTGCGCTTCATGGAGAACCCTTTCATGGCTTACAACAAATTTACGATGCCGCAGTTGCGAAAAGAATATGGATTGGTGAATACGACTCAAGCCGCACTTTTTGCCGCCGTGCCGCCTCTGGAGATTTCGGAGTTGTTGCGCCTTAATCTCGCAAGGCAAGTTGAGACGGCTCTCAGAAGCGGCTCGGAAAAGGCGCGTTCCGAGTATTTGATTGTCCCTATTCTACTGGAGGACTATGAGCAAGCTCGTGATCGCGCGAACCTCTTTTCGGGTGTCGAGTTCGACGTAGACAGAAAGCGCGGTCTCTCCGGCTTCTGTGATTTTATGTCTACATTGGCACCACATACCTCCGAAATTCCTGCGTCTTCAAGAGACCGTAGCAATCATTGACACCGATGATTACTTTCTGACCCAACTGGAAAATATGGTCGGTATTATCCTCTCGATGTTGTCCTGAAAAATAGTTTTATCCCGCTTTTTGATCGGGGTGTACGTAGTCTCGTTAGAAAAGCAGGGCAAAAATTTAGGAACGAAAGAATCCTCTCTATGGCAATCAAAACTCAAGAACGTTCTCCTCTGGTAACGCCCTTTATCACAGACGAACTCGAACATCTCGCGGATCAACTGGGTATGAAAATCGAATACGTCAGCGGACTTCCGATCTGGGAGGCGTCGCCCGTCTATCGTCATCAAAAGAAAGTAGACCAGATTCGTGGAAGTTTATCACTTTTGCAACAGGAGGGGGGAGGTTGTGCGTGCATCTCCGTTTCCGACCTCACAATTTTGTTCCCCGAAGGCTCGATCAAACGCCCCGATATTTCGATATTTTGCCACGAGCCCGATGAGCAAGAAACTGCGTGTACTCTCATCCCTGAAGCCGTAATCGAAATACTCAGCAAAGGCTACGAAAAGAAAGACACTGAGATCAGTCTTCCCTTTTATCTCGCACAGGGCATCGCCGACATCGTGATTTTCGATCCGGCAACAAACAAAGTTTCCCATTATCACAACGGACAAGTGGACGAATACGACTCCCCTGTTGAATTGATATTTGTTTGCGGTTGCCGTGCTACAGTGTAGAGAAACGTTGCGAGAGACGGTAAGGGCATGCAGGTTAAGGTATTATTTTCCTACCGGGAGAATAGGAAGGAAACACTGATGTCGAAACGAAACGCTGGAAAGCAAACTCAAGCAATTAAAAACGCGATTTGTAGAGAGCAGAAGAAGCTTCTACCCAAAAAAGAGGTTGGCGCTGGTTTGTGGGAGTCAATGCTGACGATCCTGATTTCGAGGAAGTGGTAAGAAT
>JACMPS010000369.1 GCA_014377395.1 Chthonomonadaceae bacterium | reverse complement strand
TTAGTAGTGCTTTGAGTGACCTCTCGTTTTCGACAAGTCGTATGCCCCTCCGGGTAAAGGGAGGACAGGGATTTTAATCTCTGTCCTCCTTTTTGTGGCATACTCTTAGCACGAATCGCATAAGATGCGACAAAGAGTTAAATTGCGTAGAGAGTGAGAATTAAAAGCGAAATGAGTCTGCTGGTCGTCAGTCAATTAGGAAAAGATTTCCCGCCCGAAACGATCTTGAACAACGTCAATTTCAAGCTGGAGTGGCGTCAGAAATTGGGGTTGGTCGGCAGAAACGGCGCGGGCAAAACCACGCTACTCCGTATTCTCACCGGACAAATGGAAGCGGAACGCGGCTCCGTCAACTTCGAGCGCGGGGTACGTTTCGGTTATCTCAAACAGGAGGATTCGGTAGACCCGAACCGAACCGTCTTGCAGGAAGCGGAAATCGCATTTGCACACGTCATGCAAATGGAAACCAGGATGCGTGAAGTCGAGATCGAAATGGGAGCGGTTCACGGGGAAGAACTCGAACGGGTGATGCAGGAATATGGACTTTTGCGGGATCGCTTCGAAGCAATGGGCGGCTATGACAACCTGCGCGACATCCCCGGTGTGCTGAAACGTCTCGGATTCGGACCCACTGACATCGTGAAATTGTGCGGCAAACTCTCCGGCGGCGAAAAAACGCGACTGGCGATTGCACGGCTTTTGCTTTCGGGTCCCGACATTCTGTTTCTTGACGAACCCACAAACCACCTCGACATCGAAGCCACCGAATGGCTGGAGAGTTTTCTGCGAGATTTCGGGGGGGCAATGGTGCTGGTCTCGCATGATCGTTACTTTTTGGATCGCGTCGTGACAAGTGTGGCGGAAGTGGAGAATACGAAACTCACCGCTTACTCCGGCAATTTCTCCGCATACTGGAAGCAAAAAGAAGAAAATCGCAAGCGTCAACTCGAACTTTATGAGCGAGAACAGCAGGAAATCAAGAGGCTGACTGATTTCTTCGAGAAATGGCGCAACACACCGAGCAAGAAAAATCAGGCGGTGATGCGAATGCGGTGGGCGGATCGCATCAAACAACACGGTCTCACGCAGAAACTTTCCTCTTCCGCTACCGAACGCCCCGACTCCCTCGGAAAAACCGCAAAACTCAACGTCAAAGCGGCACAACTGAGCGGCAACGAAGTGGTGATCTGCGATAGTGTGACAAAGAAATACGGCACACGCACTCTCTTCGAGGATTTCACGGCACTGTTGCGGCGCGGCGATCTTGTAGGGGTTGTCGGACCGAACGGAGCCGGAAAGTCTACCCTGATCAAAATTCTGCTGGGGCGTGAAACTCCAACTGCGGGGATGGCGCGTCTCGGTTCGAGTGTAACGGTGGGATATTTCGCGCAGGACACTTCGGATTTAGATTATGAAGCCACCGTCATCGAAAATCTAATGAATGTGGCGGATATGGAACCTGTCGCGGCACGCACGCATCTCGGACGATTTTTGTTCAGTGGAGATGATGTTTTCAGGCAGGTCAAGAACCTGTCGGGCGGCGAAAAAAACAAACTCGTCCTTGCACAACTGACCTATCTTCAACCCAATCTTCTCATTCTTGACGAACCTACAAATCACCTCGACATGGACTCGCGACAGGCACTCGGCGAGATGCTCAAAACTTACGACGGAACACTGCTGTTGATCTCGCATGATCGGTATCTGCTGGAGCAGGTGTGTACGCGAATCGTTGAAGTAGCGGACGGTCACGCGGCTCTTTTCGACGGCACTTACTCGGAGATGCGAACCGCAAAATTGGCGGGCAAATTCCCCTTGAGTGGTCCTGTCAAACGCCCCGAAGAAACGAACGGACACGGCACACAACCGCAAGACTCACGCGCCGCACAATTGGAAACCCTGCTCGGTGAAAAGCCTTCCGCTCTTCCTCCACAGGTCGCTGGAATGAATGCGTATCAACTCAGCAAAGAGCGTCGCCGGGCGAAAGAGGGAGCCACCCACGCCGAAAGGCGGGTCGAGCAACTCGAAGCGCGGCTAAGCCAGATCGAGAAAACTTTGTCTTCTCCCTCCTCAACGGACAATGTGCTGGCACTATCGCAGGAGCATGGCGGCGTCCAACTTGCACTCACGGAAGCAATGGATTCGTGGGAAAAAGCGGCGGAGTATGCGGAGGCGTTGGGCGGGTAAAAGGAAAGCCCGGAGGTCTCAGAGCGTATTGAAAAGTAGAGTTGGTGCCATCAGCCGCAGGAATGGATTCCGCGCTCGGAGGCGTTCCGCCCCGTGTCCTTCGGATACAATTCTCGTCAATCTTCTGCAAGGGACAAAGAACTCTCTTTGGTTGCCACACGGTTGACGGTATGTAAAACGAGAGATCGAAAACTGTGGGCAATTTCAGTAATTTCGCCGATGCGCCCCCTACACAAAATTGCCTCATGATCAATCCTGACAATCCGGCAGTCTCCCTCCTTCTGCTGTTGCCGGAGATCAAAACAAAGAGGATCATATCTGTCCGCTACTTGCCCAAACGGAATATAACCGTTAGCCTCCAGAGTTTCAGAGAGGGATTTGTCCCTGCGTATCGCGGAGAGCAGTGGCGCGAAATCTTCTCCTGGTTCGTTTGCGAAAAGACAATAATGATCCAATTCCACTCCACCCCACCGATACGATAGAAGCAGGGTTTCGTAAAGCGTAGGAATCCGACTTGAGCCAACCCCTGTAAGACCCAATCCAGAATATAGGTTCGTCAAAGCAAAGGGCGCGGTGGCAACTTTTTGAGGTTGCCGCCGCGCTCCGCCGAATTCGTCGTAATTTTCCAGATCATCGAGTATTCCAAAAGCAGCAACATACTCAGCCAACAATTGTTCATCGTTATCGAACGACTTCATTGATTCCCCTTCTTGCCTTCCCTCTATGAAAAGGGAAGGACAAAATTGCTTTATATTTCGCGTCAGGGGGAGGAATGAAGGGGCAGTCCTTTATGAATTGGGCTTGCCGTTCGTGGTGTCCGCCGGAGTGAGAACTTTATCGCCGTCTCCCTCGATCAAATTTTTAATGGATTGCAGGGCGGCAGTCAGTCCTGAGCGAATCGTCTTATCGCGAGAGCCTGTTTGCTCCTTAAAGGCGGCGGCGAGTTCGGGCTTCGGGTTAAAAGAGAGGTGAACGGTGACGGTGGAAGCGGTTACAGTCGGCTCGACGGTCATCCACCCGGAATAATTGTTCTCGCCGTCGGAGCCCCATTCCATTTTACGGTCGTCCCGATGCACGATAAAGGGGCCATCCGAATCGTACTTGTGACCTGCGGCTTCTCCCATAACGCGGATACGC
>JACMPS010000368.1 GCA_014377395.1 Chthonomonadaceae bacterium | reverse complement strand
TCTCGTCGTAGTCCTGAATGTACATCATCAGCGCAGTGCCGAGTTGCTTGCCATTGGAGAGTGAAGAAATCGCCATTGCCTTGAGTTTCCCCAGTGCCATTTCCTTCATCGTCTCATCGGTCGCATCAATCATGGAAGCGACAAGACCAAGCATATGCGGCGGGGGCTTAGTTGGGTCATCAGGGTTTATAAGTTCGTTGAGTCGTTCGATCTGAGGAATGATTTTCCACTCCTCACCGATCTTCTCCAGTTTGAGGAAGTCCATCATAACGACGGATTTACCATAACTGGTGTACTTAAACTCAACCGCGACTCTCGCCGTATTTCCTTCAGTTTCCCCCACGATGTCCGAAATCTGAATGTCCATTCCCTCATTATTCTTGAAGCCGTTGAATAGTTCTTGATTAGGTGTGTTGGTTTTCACGCACCCTGCCAGTTTTTCACTATCCTTCTCCACAATCCCGGCAACGAAAGAGCGTACCGTTGCTTTCGGTGAGGAGAGATCGGGCGGGGCATGGCGTAGCCGAAGTCCACCAAAGACGCCGAGGGAAAGTGCAGCAATCGCCGCAAAGCGCAAAATCATGAGCGTTTCTCCTGTTGATAACACCTATTTGAGAATGGAAATTTATAGAATTGTCAAACCGTGGACACAAACCGGGATACACAGGGTTCGCTGATTTGCGCTAAAGCCAGCGTTTTTTTGCAAAGTATCCTGCGACGCCCCCTGCAAACGCCAGCATCACCGCTCCCCACAAAAGCGGGTTATGACCACCCCAGGGCATTTTCTCGAAGTTCATTCCGAAAAACCCGGTCAAAAACGTCAATGGCAAAAAGATAAGCGAAACCGCACTGAGTTTCCGCATGACGCGGTTCATCTCGTTATTCATTTGCGAAAGATAGGCGTCCAGCAGATTCGAAGACTGATCCCTGAACGTGTCGAGGTACTCATAAATACGGAAGAGATGATCGTCCACATCGCGCAGGTAAGGAACGACACCCGCTGAAATGCCCGGAAACTCGCGGGTAAGGATCGTTTGCATCACCTCACGAAGCGGCGAAATGTGTTTTCTGAGGCGATTGAGTTCACGCTTGAGGGGGAAAATCTTGTCGAGTGTGTTCTCGTTGTAGTGCTGAACGATCTCGTCTTCAAGGGCGTCCATTTGATCTTCCAACTCGTCGAGCATCGGGAAATAACCGTCTACAATTGCGTCGAGCAACATATAGAGCAGGTAATCCGTTCCTTTGGAAAGCACTCTTTTATTTTGGCGATATTGATTTACCAGATTGGTGAGGGCGGAGGTTTGTGCGTAATGAACGGTGACGACAAATTCCGCCGTGAAGAAAATGCTGATCTGATCCACCGCAAAAATGTGAATGTCGGAGGAGTCCGCCTGTTTATTGTCCAACGCAGAAAGGTCGAGGCTGACGCTATCTACCGACAGATACGAGTGGGCTTCGTATTCATCGGCTTTGGGGCGTTCATAGTGGCTTCCGGCGTCCTCAATGGAAAGCGGATGAAAATGGAAATGTGATTCCAGAAGCGCAAACTCGTCCTCGGTCGGCTTTTCGAGATCGAGCCAATACCGTAAAATTCCGCCATTTCTCAGGGCTTCCAGAATCTCATCTTTGCCTTCAATACGAGTGCAATGTTCCCCATCGCAGGTAATCAGGTTTAACATAGAGAAAGTATACCCGCCGGAGCATCGAGCGTGAAGCATCAAGTGTAAAGATCGGTACTCCGAAAAACAGAAAGACAAAGGGAAATAGAAAATGCCAAACACGGGATTACTGCACATGGTTTACTTCTGGTTGCGGGAAGAGGGGCGACAACCGGACGACGCTCAGAAATTGATTGACGGCATCAAACGGAATTTGCCGCAGATTCCGGGCGTGTTACGGTTGGAGGCAGGCGAACCCGCAACGACGCCCCGCGACGTGGTGGATCATTCCTATGGGGTGGCGTTACTCGTTGAGTTCGCGGACGAGGAGGCACACGACGTGTACCAGGATCACCCCGATCATCTTGTTTTCATTGAGGAATGTCATTCGCTCTGGTCACGAGTGCAGGTTTACGACTCGCTGATTCGGTAACTTCCCCTCACCCGCAACTCCTCTCCCTGCCGCTCATACTTCGCTAGGGAGAGGGGAGTCAATACAAGAGACCGTTTGGTCTTTTTCCTGCCTCTACATTTAGAAATCGTGAAAGCGCATCAATCTTGTTCCTCTCCCTTGCATAAGGACTAATCTTGTCCCTTAGCGAGAAGTCGAAACCTTTTTCCTCGATCGTAAGTCCGGGGAATGAATTCCCCGGCTCCAAAAGCGCGAAGTCCACCTACGTGGACTCAATGCGAGAGCAAGGATGATTATCTCTTATTCGAGGCGAAATCTGACGATTCGGGTGTCCGAAGGAAGTCCTGCGAACCGTTGAGCAGGAGTTTGTGATTGGATGTACCTGCAGACCGTTGAGCAGGAGTTTGTGATTGGGCGCGGGCGGCACGCCTCCTGTCGCGGGAATGACGCCTGTAGGATTGAATGAGCGTTTACGGTTTTATCGCTACGATAGGGGACACTATTTCGCGCCGCACCACGATGGCTCTTTTCGACGGAATAGGTATGAGTTCAGCCTTTACACGGTCTTGATTTATCTGAATGAGGGCTTTGAGGGCGGTTCCACGGATTTGCTGAACGACGACGATTCGGTTTTGTATCGTCTCGTTCCTGAAACCGGAATGGCGTTTTTGTTTCGCCACGAGTTGCTTCATACGGGGGCGGAAGTGCTGAGCGGAAGCAAGTATGTGTTGCGCTCCGATGTGATGTACCGTTTGCCGATAGCGTTGTAAAAGTGCCTCTTTTCGATCCGGTACAGGAGGCGATGAGGCAATCTCTCTACGATCTCTCTTCGACTGTTCCGTCCTCGAAGCCGATGATCAATCGTGAAGTCATGCCGCAAAAAAGACCGACCTGAGCGACGCCCGGAATTTGTCGCAGGGTCTTCTCAAAATGAGCGGGATCGATAATTGGGTTGCAATGCAGATCGAGAATATAGAGGTGATCGTCAGTGAGGTAGGGAGTATTGTCTAAATTGACGCGCAGGGTGGCGGTCTCACAAAGGGACGTCAGTTGCAGGTGCGTTGATTGCCAGCCGAAAGGAATCACGGCAACCGGAAGAGGAAATTCACCGAGTTGGGGTTTGACTTTGCTTTCGTCGCAAATGATGAGAAGGCGATCCGAAGCGGCGGCAACAATTTTTTCTTGCACCAGCGCACCGCCGCCGCCCTTGATCAAATTAAGATTTGCATCCACTTCGTCGGCTCCGTCTATGGTGAGATCAAGACGGGTGACATTTGCAAAATCGGTGAGGGGAATACCGAGACTCAAAGCAAGATCACGGGAGCGACGGGAGGTCGGTACCCCCGTGATCTTTAATTTTTCAAGAAGAAGACGCTCACTCAGGGCTTGGATCGCAAATGTGGCGGTAGAACCCGTTCCCAATCCAAGCGTCATGCCGTGTTCAACGTAGCCTACCGCTTTTCGTGCCGCCGCTTCTTTTCCGGTCAAGGTAACTGCCTCTCCGCACTGATCAGTTCTCCCATTGATTGAGATTGATCCCTGCGGTTTTCTTTTGATAAGGTTATTATACCCGGCGACGGCGACGTAGGAAACCCACGCCGACAATGGCAGACCCCACGAAAAGGGAAATCACGCCCGGTTCCGGCACAGCAGTTGCCGAAGCACGATAGCCAAAATTGATCTGTGATCCGGCGGGAAACAGGCTACTCAACACCGTAAAAGCGGGATAGGGCGGTTCCTCTTCAACAGAACCCCACGGGAAACTCGGGTTTTCGGTGAAAGTCAGTGTCCAGGTACGTTGGCTCCCTGAAAGGATTGAGGATTGAGTGGAGTTCCAGGTTGGAATGCGATTCAGGGCCTCATCCGTCACGAATCCTTGTAGGTCGGGAGTTCGCAGAAAAGTATCTACGGCAATATCTGAGACAAAGGCGGGCGTGTCGAAATTCAGCACAAACGAGGTGAGATTCGCTCCGGTTTTGTTGTTGAAGATAAAGCCGTAGCCGGAATAACCGGGGTGTCCCGGCAGATCGGTTCCAATGGGGCCGAGAACATCTTGCAGGGAAGGGGTTTGTGTCGGGTCGGGAACCGTGGTGATTGCCGGATCGAAAATCGTTTGATTCAAAGAACTGGGGATTAAGTCAACTGCTTGAGAACCGGGAGGGTCTACTGGGCGCGGCGTGAACGAAATGGAAGGCTTGCGAACCGTACCGACAGGCTGAGGAGTTGGGGGGTAAAGAGAGCCTGTGTCACTTGCACCTCTTTGTGCCATTGCTCCAACGGCACAAAATCCTGAGAGCGTCACGAAAGCGGCACCTTGCAAAATCACAGAGAACGAATTCTTAAAAAGACGAGACGACATGAATTTTTACTCCCTCCCTAAGCATCGTCGAAAATGCAGAGGGGAACAGACAGCATTAGTAATTACCCATAGCAACGTGGTGGGTTGTCTTATGATAAGCAAGTTTCATGCCATGAGTGTTCCGAGAGGTCAACAGGAAAAAAAAAAATCTTCAAGCGTCCGGGTGAGTTAAATTCCAATCTTCCGGCAGGTTTCCGCCATAAAGTCGTCGTGCCGTATCTTCGATTAACCAGTCGGGCGTAGAGGCTCCCGCAGTAATGCCGACCGTTTCTTTACCGAAGAGCCAGTCTTCTCTGATTTCGTCTGGCGTTTCGATATGGTAGGCGGATATGCCCTGTTTCTCGCACAAATCACGAAGGCGACGGGTATTCGCGCTCATCTTGCCACCCACCACAATCGCCACATCGCAACGTTGTGCCATGTCCACCGCCGCCGACTGCAACTCATCGGTTGCGCCACAAATGGTGTTGATTGCCTTGACTTCTCGAACCCGCTTGCTCACTTCCGCCACAATCGCCCCATAGAGTGCCGCCGTTTGAGTGGTTTGCGAAATGATACCCACTTTTTTGCCCAGCACAAGACTTTCCACTTCTTCCGGCAAAGAAATACGGGTGACTTTCCCCCCGACCTCTTCGACGGCTCCAATAATTCCAATAATTTCGGTGTGTCCCGCGTCTCCCACCAGCAAAATTTGGTAGCCTTCCTGAAACAGTTTAACGGCGGCACGATGCACTTTCGTCACAAAGGGACAGGTAGTATCTACAACCCGTAAGCCCTGTTCACGTGCCTCACGGGGAATAGAGGGGGGGACACCGTGCGCGGACAATACAATGGCTCCACCCTTGATTGTCGTCAGGCGGTCTGAGGCTTCGATGCCCTTTTCCTGTAACCGGGCAATCTCCTGCGGATTATGAATGAGTTTGCCGAGCGTAGTCACACGTCCCTCGAAACGCTCACGGGTGGACTGCGCCATTTCGATGGCACGACGCACCCCAAAGCAGTAACCCGCCGCCCGTGCCACGATCAATTTTCTCTTTGGAAGAGAGGAGGGGTCACTCCCTGTCCCGGTGGGATTCTCTATCGGTTTTTCCAGCACCATGCTCGATGTCATCACGTCGCTCCTCACTAATCAAAACACTTTGTACGGCAAAGTTCTCTTGCTTATTATTCCCGATCTTTTACTTCTCTGTCAAGGGAACGCTAAAAATAATTGTCCCGGCACGTTTGCCACTCCTTTAATTGTGAGCATTTTTGCCGGATTTCTCAGGGTAAACAAACAGGGGTGTAGGGGACGATGCAATTCTAAGCCGTTTATCAAGTGGCACTACCTCGGAAAGTGCCGCGAGTTAACGAGTTTTTGCTACCGATTCTTTGCCGTCACGCCTTCACAGGTGGAGCCTGACGCCGCAAAGATGAGATTTTCTGCCTCTCACGTTACCGAAAGTGTGATCGTATCATCCCGAACCTCAACTCACTCACGATTCTGTGACGCTTCCTTTCCATGACGCTTCCTTCTTGCGTACACGTAGAGTGAGCAAGACCAAAACAGAGGAGAAGGCAGGAATT
>JACMPS010000367.1 GCA_014377395.1 Chthonomonadaceae bacterium | reverse complement strand
GTATTTAACCCCAACCTGTTCACTGTAAATTGCTTGCAGAAGTGATGTCACCTCTCTCGAAGAGGTGGCATCACTTGTCTATAAGGAGGTGCTTCGATGGTTTTCCCCTTTGCTTTCCTCTCCTGTTCGCTTCTGTCTGGCTTTGCTCCGCCTCAAGCCATTCCTCAATCCTCTGCTCCCACTCAAGTTCCGGTAGATGTCAATACAACGTTTCAGAAATTGGAGGACATCAAGGTCACTGTACACAGAGCAGGCATTCCTCTTCCCGAATTACTCAAGCAATGGAGCAAACCAGAACTTGCTCTTCTCGCCTCCGCAGGCTTTCGAGATCAGCGCGTCACTCTTCACACAAAAGACCGCTCTCTCCGTTCCGTCCTGGAATCACTTGCAGAATTACTGGGTGGCTCATGGCGGATGCAAGACGCCGGGAAAACCCTTTTTTTAGACACGGGAGCCGAGCGAAAATCCTATGCACAGGGTTGGTGGGGCTATTATCTCGCCGAACGAAAACAAGCACAACAAACTAAGTTTGAAGCCCTGAAAGCAATGCTCAATCGTCCGCCGACAGTTTACAAATCGGGAGTCAATTTCAGAGGTGAGCAGAGATTTGCCGATGAGCATACCCGCAAAAGTCGCTTCTTTAGCCTTCTTTCTCCTGAGATAAAGCAACAAATTGCAACACTCGCACTCACCGAAGACTACTCCGACGTTCTTGGCTCTCTGGGCGAAGGCGAAACCGTTCTCGTCCCGGAGGAATCCTTGAGCAAAGAGGCGAGATCACTTTTACTGGAGGCAGAACCCGGTCTTCGTCAGGCAAAAGAACCTTCCATGTTTGGCTTTTATCTTTCGGGTGACACCGTTAATGTGAAACAGATTGTACCGGGGCAACTCTCACAGACACTGGATATCAGTTCAGACTATGCGATGACAATGGAAAGTTTTACTACCAATTTCGATCAGAGGATGGTGGCTAAAGTTTCTACTCAAATGACACACGGCATCCCCAAAAACTGGCAACGTCTTCTCCGCTATCAAAATAAAACGATCTGGAAAAACGAACCCCCGAAAAAATATGATGTCTATATTTTGATGAATAGTCCTACCTCGGAACTCTTGAAATCTTTGACGGAGCAAAAACAAGAGGACGTTCTTGCGGATAGTTATACTGAAATGCATCGCTCACCCACGTCTGAGGAAGTACGTTTGTCATGGAAATCCATTCCCACCGAGACCCTGCTCAACCAACTTGCGGCGGAGCAGGACTACAGTTGGAGGCGTCGCCCGGACAAGATCTACCTGGTGCGAAACAACCGTTGGTATCGGGATGACATGACTCAAGTTCCAGTCGCCCTGATGACCGAGTGGCAAAAGCGGCTGGATCAAGAAACCATTGAGCGTAAAGGCAAGAAAAAAGAGACGGAGGAGGAGAAAGTCGCCCACCTTTTGGATTGGGGAACCCGATTCCTCGCCAACCTTTCCGTCTTCCAGATTGCGTATGGGTTGCGCTACTCTCTAGACGAACGGCAGGGAGGCGGGGGGTACGACTCCCGCAGTGCGGATTATGAGATGACACCCTTTTCAGAGTATGCCGAAGCGACGCTGAGAAATTATCGTTTGTTGCGGTTCTATTCTCTGCTCAACGAAAACCAGAAGGTGGCGTTTCGGAGGGGGAATTTGCCTCTGGCCCAACTCTCACCCGCGCAATGGGTAAAAGCGGAGCCGCTTCTTCTCACCACTTCCGCTAACAAGGAGGAATTGGCACAGAGCGTTCTTAGTTTGGTGCCGGTTCAGGAAATCATCTCATCGTTCTACGGTTATGTGAAGTATCCGATGATGCTCCCTCAACTCTCTCTAAAAACGACCTTCGTTCCCAGAACCGCGAACTAATGAAATGGGGAGATCGGAGACATCTCCGATCTCCCCATTTCGTCCTTTAATTTGTGTGGATCGGTGTTAATCTCTGGATGAAATCTCTCTGGATTTTCTGTGTAGGAGGGGTTAGACCAAGCGCAGGGTGCGCTGTCCGCCATTTGCGGTAGGAGTTTTAAGGCGAGGGGAGAGGCGGCTCTGGAGACGTGCCTCCATGCGTTCGAGGGTAGCGGAAGGTATCTTGACGGGAGAGACGGTGTCGCGCAACGAGTCCAGGGTTTGCTCCAGCGTTCTGACCTCGAAGGCGCACCCGGCACAACGCATCAGGTGTCGCTCAAAGCGTCCCCGCAACGATTCGGGCAATTCGTTGTCGAGGTAGAGATCAATGAGTTCCGTCCAATCTTCACATTTCATGTTTTAGTTCTCTGTTTCGATCTTCTGAATTTGTTGAGACCCTTACAAACCGTTGTCTTCGTCCATCAACGTTTGTACGGCGGTGCGAAGGGAGCGACGCGCCCGGTAAAGCAGTGACTTTGTGGCGTCGAGTGATTTCTCAAGGCGAACCGCTACCTCTTTCGCATCCCACTCCTCCACGTCGCAGAGCAGTAAAACAAGCCTTTGCTCCTCGGAAAGGTGGGTCAGTGCCTTTTGCATCAGGGCTTTCGTTCCCATGCGCTCCGGGTTTACGCCGCCGTCGTCTGTGTCTCCGAGATGCCCCAACGCTTCGGCATCAAGCAAGATCAGGCGGGGTTGGCGCAGTCGGTCAAAACAGAGGTGTCGCGTAATCCCGAAAAGCCAGCCTCGAAACGCACTCTCTCCCCTGTACGTCGTTGCCTTCTCGAACGCACGAACAAATGCTTCGGTGACGATTTCTTCGGCATCCTCTTTGCTTTCGAGAAGACGGCAAGCATAAGCGTAAACTCGGTCTACGTGAAGCGTGAACAGGACATTCATCGCCTCTGCATCTCCCGATTGAAAGCGGGAAATCAAGCGGCGCTCGGCTTCGGTGTCCGGTTCAGGCGAATTGTGTGTGGCGCGTTGTCTCACCCCTTCGCGCACTCCTCTCTTTATAAGACGTGTTTCCGCATGAAAAAGCGTCTCTCCCGAACAGAGCGTGTCAATAACGTGTCCATCCGGGAGCAAAACAAAATTAAACCTAAAATCGTTCGAGTGTTTCAGGGGGAAAGCGCGTGGCTTTGCCGTCCGTTCCCATCACGACATGAAAGGTTTCGCCCTCCGCAAGTAGGGTCTCGCCCTTCATCACCCGATAACCGATTTTCAGGGTACGGCGCGTCTTTTCTCTCAGGGTAGTTTGTACCGTCAGTTCATCATCGAAGCGTGCCGGAGAGCGAAATCGGCATTGTGCCTCTACCACCGGAAGCAGAAATCCCTGCGCTTCCATCTCCCGGTAAGGTAAGCCCATTGCGTCACAATAGGCGACTCGCGCCATCTCAAACCACACGAAAAAATTGGCGTGGTGTACAAATCCCATCTGATCGGTTTCGGCATAGCGCACGCGAACGGTAATCGTCACGGTACGCGCCGGGGAAAGAGGGTCGGGTGACATAGCGGTTATTATACCCGGAGAGAGGAGAGACGGGGAGAGTGTTGAGTATTGGGGAAAGTGTCAAGTATCAAGTGTCAAGTGTTGAGAGGAAAAGAGTCAGCGCATCACTTTTATTCCTCTATTCCTCCTTCCATAAGGGGGAAGTTAGAGGGGGGGGTTGAGGATTGTCTGTTCTCCCCACATCGCGTCCGAAGGACGCCTTCACCGAAGGTGCTTAGCGCAGGGATAAACAGGACCGTTGACGACAAAACCGTTGCCGTCTCAAACGAATCCCAACCCTCCCCTTGCGTAAGGGGAGGGAGCCAAAACCTCTGAATTTGATCCGTCTTGCGTGATACAATCTGAGTTTTAGAAGGCGAAATTGCGTTTCACTCAACGCCTAACCTGTACAATCGTTCTCCGGCGTGTGGAACGTAGAGGACGCCTTCGGCTTCGCGGTTCTGAAAGTCTTCGAGGCGGATTGATGTGGGGTCACGATAGCCAAGATTGATTTTACGGCACATCGCTTCGGAGATTTGTGTCGCGAGGGTCACGGTAATACGTGGCTTTTCGATGCCGTTTTCGTAAGTTCCAGCACCGCGCACCTGGGTGGAATGGGCAACGACACCCCAGGGTTCCCCCTTAAAACGCTCCCAGTCCGCCAGAAAATAGTCGCGAACGTGATAGCCGATCCGCTCGATGACTTCGCCGTGTGTACTTGAAATTTCGTGCAGGTGCGGAGCATAGATGATGAGTTCGCCGCCGTCGGCGACAACGGGTTCCAATTTGTACATACACTTTCCGGCGACCCAGAGTTCGTCGTACATCGGAGGAGCGCAGGAAAGAACGGTGTGAAACGGGCGAGGGACGGTAATAATGTGTCGTTTTGCGCTGAGATCAGAGGCTTGTGACCAGGCGGCTTCGGGCGTTCCGGCGAAAAGCCCCACCAGTCCCGCATCGTCCACCACAAGGCAGAACGCAAAGCGGGGGGTGGGAACGAGAGCGGCGGCACGATCCACGACATTACGAACGGGAGTCCATTTGTTGCCGATAATGCCGAGGTTGGTGATGACGGCTCCAAGCCAGTGGAAGAAATTGAGAATTTCCGCACCGCCGATGCCCGGAAAGATATATTTGTTACCGCCTGAAAACCCGACGACCTCATGCGGAAGGACGGGTCCCACGATAACGATTTGATCGTAGTCGAGAACGGCACGATTGACCGTCACTTCCACCTCCTGCTCGAAAAGCCCACCGGAAAGGGTTTTGATTTCGTGTGCTTCGATGCGTCCGAGCGATACGAGAGAAGCGGGATCATCCCAGGCATGATTGAGCAATCGGACATTGCGGTAAAGGCTGACCCGCTCTTCGTGAGTGATTTCGAGGCGGTGTTCGATTGCGGTTTCGCTCATCGGAGGGTGCGTACCGAGGGCAATCATGACATCGAGATTTGCGGTTTTTTCTCCGAGGGTTGCGTAAATCGTCTTGAATAGTCTCCCGACAGGTGCCGTGCGGGTAGAGTCGGGAACGATCAGCAAAACGCGCTTTCCACTCAGGGCGAGCGGGGCAAGTGCTTCTTCGACGAGGGTGCAAACCTGTGCATCGCTCAAGGTTCCATTTCCTTCGCTGATGCCGCTTATTACTCTGTCCTTTATTGTCATCATGGGTGCAAAATCTCCTCTGTCAATCCCGCTTAAAAATAAATGTCTTCGTTGCAACTTGACAGACTCCGCCTCTGTCCTCTATAATGAGAGGACAAAGCGGAAAGAGTTTCGTTTTGTTTGCGTTGCGGGGCGTAGCTCAGTTGGTAGAGTGCTAGTTTTGGGAACTAGATGTCGCAAGTTCGAGTCTTGTCACCCCGATTTGTTTTCCCCTCTTTTCTCACATTCTGAGAGGGGAATGGTTGCTAGTCTTGTGTTTGGTTGCCTCTCAAATTCACTTTTGGAGGCTCAAAAATGTTAAATACACAGCAAGTGTTGACCAAATCGAAGATCTCGGTTCCGGTTGACGAATTGTTACGTCAGGCGGAGGGGTGGTATCTCGATGGAGAATATCGCCAGTATTCTAAAGGCACGGTTGACCTGCGCCGGATCATCCTCACGAAATTCTTCTGGTATCTTACCCACAAAAAAATCGCTCTTGTTTCTTCCACTGAAATTAAAATGTTTCTTGCCTACGTAGGCAATGATCACACCGACGAGGGGGGACGTTGGGGAAACGACCGCTTTCTTGGCAAAGCTCGCCCCCGGACCGTCCAACTCTACTATGCCAACCTCAAGACTTTCTTTCTGTATTTGATGAAGGAAGAGGTCATTTCCTCCACTCCGATGCAGGGCATTGAAAATCCAACTTACCGCCCTGATCAAATTCAACCTTTCTCCCAGAAACAAATGGACGCCCTTCTGATTGTCGCGAAGAAGTCACGTCACCCTAAACGAGACGAGGCGATTCTGCTGGTGCTTCTTGATACAGGGATGCGTGCCAGCGAACTCTGCACGTTGCGACGGAAAAACCTCGACATCAGTTCTAAAAAGATTACCTTGTTGGGGAAGGGAAACCGGCACCGCTCGGTCTACCTCTCTTCGATCACGCTCAAAGCTCTCTGGAAATACCTCTCCAATGAGCCTACGGAGGACGAGGACCCGCTTTTCCTCTCGGATGGTGGCGTTACCCCCGGCGCCTTCCTGACCCGTAACGGACTGCTCCAACTCATTCGGCGGCTCGGTAAAGCGGCAAAGATCGAAGCCATGCGTTGCTCTCCTCATACCTTCCGCCATACGTTCGCCATCGAGTACCTGAGAGGCGGGGGCGATGTTTTCAGTCTTCAGCGGTTGCTCGGTCACTCCAGTCTGCAGATGACGAATCGATACGTCGCCCTTGCAGACGCCGATATAGAGAACAAACATCGTCAGTTCTCCCCGGTAGACCGATTGAAAGGCAAAACAAGGTAGAAACTTAGCCAGCCTCTGGCGTTGCTTCAGGAAGAGAACCCTTGAAAAGGGTTCTCTTCTTTCTGTTTTCGGTACTCCACTCGATTTGTTTAACCCGTTTGCACTCATCGCTACAGTAACTTTGTTGAGTGCGACGTACACGCTTGCAGGGGTTTCCACAGACGCCGCAGGTTGTTACTGACGGATCCATGACCAACAAACTCAGTTGGATCGCCAGAATTGCACGGAGCGGACTGGGACGATAAGGGTTTGCAACCTCCCGATAGTCCCACCAATCAGAGTACATAGACACATAATTTTCAGGGGTGCTGTGCTGGTAAGGAAAATCGTCTTCCTCTTCTTCGTCCATCTCAAAATTAACTTCATCAAACTCAGAGTCGATGGGAGAAGGAGGAGCAAGGCAAATAATCCGCCGCTTGTCGGTGTAGTTGCACTGGACTTCAAGCCTCATATCAGAGTTCTGAAGTGCCATCGTACAAACGCTACAAAGATAATGCCATTGTATATCTTCATGTACTTCTGTCATTT
>JACMPS010000366.1 GCA_014377395.1 Chthonomonadaceae bacterium | reverse complement strand
CGTACCACCGCAAACCGCCGCCGTTTGTACCCCCGAAAAAGCGGGGCAGAAAGCACAATGCAGCACAACGAAAAATCACCGCTTAATGCGGGGCTACCCACAATCTATTTGATCCTAATTTTTGATTTCTTATTTGCGTTCAGTATACCAGAGGGGCAGTGAGGAGCCTCAATCAAAAGCGGAGTAACGGGAAAGATAAAATGAGTGCTAATTGACTGCGACTGATAACCTCATTGAATGCCATTGAACTTAGCGCGGAACCACCACAATTGCGACGATGCCCACATCATATTTCGCGTTTTCCAGCACAAACGTCCCGTTCAGATCGCCCCGAACCAGCGTGTCCACAATCGAGAGACCGAGGCTGTCCGTTCCCTTTACCGTGAAACCTTCCGGCAAGGGGTCGCCGTCGTTCAGCACGACAACCCGAAATTCCGCTTCGTTCACGGTTAATTCAATGCGGATTCGCCCCTCATTCAGCGTCTTGAAGCCATGCTCCACCGCGTTTTGTACGAGTTCGTTCAGCACGAGCGCCATGCTCGTAGCTTTTGCCAGAGGAAGCACAAAGTCTTCTCCTTGAATCTCAGTACGGACGTTCTTACCCGGAGGAACTACGCTTTGCTGAGTGGCGAGCAGAATAGACTCGGCAGTTTTGCGGATGCTTACCGTGTCGAGATCATCACGGGTGAGCAACTCATGCACCGTTGAAATTGCAAGAATCCGGTTCAGGATGTCGTTGAGCGCGTCCTCCACCGATTTGTACTTTGAGTAGCGCATTTCAAGGCGCACCAGCGAGACAATCTGTTGTAGATTGTTTTTAACCCGGTGGTGCATTTCCTGAATCACCGCAGACTTCACCATGAGTTTCGCGTGTTCGATAGCGAGTGCCGCCTGCGTCGAAAGTGCCTGTAAAATGACCAACTCTTCCTGTGAAAAGACGTGCGGCTTTTCGGTGTAACAGTTCAGGACGCCTAAGACCTCACCTTTGCTCATCAGAGGAATGGAGGCAATGGAGCGAACCCCCGCCTTCTGTGCAATGTCCGGGAAGCGGTATTCAGAGGTTTGTTGCACGTCGTAAACGGTGACAACCCGCTTTTCCGAGACGGCTTTCCCCGAAACGCTTTCACCGATTTTGAGGTTGGGTTTTTTGGTGTACTCTTTGCTGTTCGATTGGGTGGCTTTGATGACCAATTCCTGCTTTTCAACATCAATTAGCGCAACGGTGCAAATCTTGTAATTCATCGTCTTTGCGGTCATCGTGACAAACAGTTGTAGCAACTCATCCAGATACATATTGGAGGTGATCGCCTGAGAAACTTCGGAAAGCGTCGTCAATTGTGAGGCGTGTTTTTCGAGTTGCTTATAGCGGCGTGAACGCTCTATCGCTCCTGCCACCTGATTTGCGATGCCGGAAAGTAAGCGTATTTGCCCCTTTGTGTAATCATGGGGAAGACGAGTTCGGACATTGATCACGCCGAGAATATCGCCGCGAGTGACAAGCGGCACGGACAGCATAGACTCGAATTCGCCCTCCTGCATTTCGGGGTAGAACTTAAAACGAGGGTCTTTCCAGGCTTCGCGGGGAACGGAAACGGGCTTGCGTTCGCGGGCAACCCACCCGGTGATTCCTTCGCCGAGGTTAAGGTGAATCTTTCCGACAACGCCTGAAAAGTCACTGTCGGCGGCGCGTAGCACCAGCATTTCTTTTGTTTTGTCGAAAAGGTAAATCTGGCAGGAGTCGGTTCCGGTGATCCGTGACGCGATCTCGGCAGTCACTTTCAACATTTCTTCGTGATCAAATGCAGAGCCGACGGCTTCCCCGATGCGCCTGAGCGCGTCCGCCTCGCCCCGTTTCTCTTCGAGTTCGAGCCTTGTGCGTTCCAGCAAAACTTGCGCTTCTTCAAGGGCATGATCACAGGCTTCAAGTTCCTGCTTCAACAGAGAAATATCGGGGTCATCGTCGCGCTTGAGGGCGGACGCAAGCCTTCGACGACGGGGAGAAGAAGCAACGGTACGAGAGTTTTTATAGCGACGCATGGGGATAAGCTTCCAAATGATTTGATGAAATAAAATTTGCGGGAGAGTTAGAGTGTCAATCCTTTTCCTCCCTCTTATGCAAGGGGGAGGTTAGGAGGGGGTTACCCCTTCCGGGGAATAAATTCCTTGGCTCCGGGTGCAAAGTCCACCTTCGTGGACTCGAAGCAATATACTCTCAGTCCACGAAGGTGGGAAATCCTGCGAACCGTTGAGCAGGAGTTTGTAATTGGAGCGCTTTTGTATCTGGAGGTTTAGACTGCAGGACTCCCTCCAGGTCTTTTCTCAACCCCACCCCTCCCCTTGAATTAGGGGAGGGAGCAGAGACAATAAACTAATTCCGTTTCGTCAAACGTTGTGAGCGATGATAATCGCTTCGGCGATTTCGCGCATGGATTTGCGTGTGTTCATGCTCTGCACCTGAATTCGGCGAAACGCTTCCTGCTCTTTTAAGCCATACTGATCCATGAGAATGCCTTTTGCACGATCCACGGATTTGCGGGTTTCGAGCTTGTCTTCGAGGTCGTTTGCCTGCTCTTCGATCTTCTGAAAGGCTTCCCACCGTGCCACTGCCACTTCGATCTGAGGCATCAAATCCGCTTCCTTGAAGGGCTTGACCAGATAGGAATAAACGCCCGCGTCTTTCGCTCGATTCACGAGATCGAGTTGCGAATAAGCCGTCAAGAGCAGAACAGGAGCAATCTTTTCTCCGGTAATGATCCCGGCGGCGTCAATCCCGTCCATTTCCGGCATCTTGATGTCGAGCAACACGACATCGGGCTTCATCGTGCGGGCGGCTTCAATCGCTTTAGCTCCGTCCCCGGCTTCCCCTACGACATCATAGCCGCAATCTTCCAACATTTTTTTAAGGTCAAGGCGGATAATCGGCTCGTCATCCGCAATTACAATCCGTAGTTTTCGGTCGTTCATCAGGTGTCTCGTCTCCAATCAAAATAAGGGGAATAGCGGGTGTCAGGACGGCGGCACTGGCGTATAGGATGACCCGAACGTTAGGAACAAAACTAGGTGAAACTAATCAGGAGGCACGGAAACGGTCGCTTAAACTCCGGAAAAATCCGGAAAACGAGGCGTCTCCTGAAGATAAACGGCTTCTGCATTGAAGCGACGTGGAATTTCAGGGTAACATACGGGGCGAGCCTTCTTTTCAGAACTCTTGATCTATTATAGCCGCAAAAACCCCGAAATGTCAAAGATAAACTCCGATGAAACCTGTAGCAAACTTTGTTTCCAATTCCGTCTTGAGCCAGAGCGATGACTTGCCCTCCCTCGCAAACGAAAATCTAAAGCGTGAGGCACGCCGACGCGATGCGCTCATGGCATTTTTCTTTGCTTTTGCCAATCTCGCGCTGTTCAACATCACTCGCCGCTTGCAAAATATCACGCCTTCGGTTCTTTATGGCGCGACGATT